>JBOGJY010000167.1:0-12498 GCA_050745325.1 Terriglobia bacterium | reverse complement strand
AAGGATCCGCTATCGAGCAAGCCAGTCTGCACTGGCCCGTGGCACTGCGTCGGCGCTTCGTGTCAGCCCTCTACTACCGCACCAAAGAACGCTGGCCGTACTCCCCGTATGGAACCAACCTCAGCGGCCGACTTGAGCGCAGCGAGATAGCTTCGATGTACGGCTTAAGCGCACCGCCGCGTTGTTCGCGAGCTCGAATCTGCGACCAAGAAAGCTGTGATTCTGTATCTCATTTAACCACAATCTAGTTGTACCTGTTTCCGATTTAAGTACCATAAAATGGGGCTGAAGCTCGAATTATCACTTTTAAGTGCAGCGCGACAGCTGCGTTGTAGCCCGTGTATTGCCCCCGGACTCCGTGCTGCCCCAGGTAAGCAACAAAATCTTTCGAGCACAGCTGCGCCCCGTTGTCACTGCGCAGGGTGAGCGAGCCTTCCAGCTTTCGTTCCGCCAGCCCACGCTGATCGAGCGCCATGCGTACCACCGCCACCCATTCGCTCGCCCGCGCTCGCCGGTCCAGCGTCCAGCCCACAATCTGCCGCGTATAGCAATCCATCACGACCACCAGAAACAGCAACTGAAAGTTGGTGAGCTGAAAGCTCGTCATGTCGATCTGCCAACCCTGGTTCGGCTGCCCGGGCCGCATCCGCTCCACGCGCTTGGGCCGTTGCGGCCGATGCCACACCTTCGGACGGGTCAACCCCAATTCGCGCATGACCCGCCCCACGGTCTTGTGATTCACCCGCCAGCCTTCGCGCCGGAGCCGAGCGCCAATCCGCCGGTATCCGAACAGCGCCTGCCGCGGCTCGGCGCATAAAGCCTTGATCCGCTCCCGCAACTCCATCCTCCCCGAAACCGGTCCGGCCCGCCCCGGCCGTGCATCCTCCTCCCCCTCGGTCGGCGGCGCCACCCACCGCCCCACCGTCGAGACCGGCTCTTGGAGAGCTTCGGCCAGCCGTCGCACCGTCATCTGGCTTTCGGCCCGGATCCCTGCGGCCGCCTCAGTCACGCGCCCATTTTTTTTAACGTGCGGATCACCAAGGCTTGGTCTCCCGCCAATTGCTCCAGCGCCTCGACCCGCTGCTGCAGGGGGCCGCTGCCGGCCTCCGGTCGCCCGGCGGGTCGGCCGATGCCCTCCCGCAGTACCTGCAAGGCCCGGTCCTTCACCTTGTAGGCATAGGTGGCGCTGATCCCATACTTACGGCAGATCTCGCCATGAGATAACTTCCCGGAAAGCAACTCCAGGCTGATTTCATATTTCTGCTCGTCGGTGAACTTCGCCACTTTGCTGATGGGACGCCTCCTGGCGGCGGCCTTGGGGAGCCTAACTCCAGTCGCCCTACGGGCTCCTTCCGTTAGGCTCCCCAAGGCCAGGGATTGTCTTCCATCACCCTATCATTTGTCTCACTCCTTCAGGGGTCCAGTATGTCGGCCACTTCCAATCCTCCGCACTTCGCCTTCCACCGGTAATACGTCTGGTCACAAATCCCATGCTCCCGGCAAATCTCTCCTACCTTCATCCCTCCTTCGCCCTTTTTCAAAATCTCAATCATCTGCTCCTCTGTGAACCGGCTCGATTTCATCGCTCGTCCTCCTTGAGTTGTTATACCCCGGAAGACTCACATTTTAACTGTCCTTAGGGTACGCCACTGGTTCGACCAGTGAGACTCGAAGAGGTTTGACCGTTGGGTAGAGTAACATCCTCCTCCAAGGTGGCTTGATGAGAACCCATCGAAAAGGAGGATGTTATGTCAGACCTTTATCAGAGCCTATCCCATTCAAAATGGGACTGCAAATACCATGTCGTGTTTGTGCCCAAACGACGGCGCAAGGTGGTGTTTGGGAAGATGCGCCGCCCCTTGGGGGAAATCTTCCATGCTTTGGCCCGGCAGAAAGAATGCCAGATTCTAGAAGGGTATCTGATGCCGGACCACGTGCACATGTGTATTGCGATCCCCCCGAAGCACCCGGTCGCCTCGGTGATCGGGTTTCTCAAGGGGAAAAGCGCCATTGCGATTGCCCGACTGTGTGGCAAAGAGCGAAACTTTACCGGCGAGCATTTCTGGGCCCGTGGATACGCGGTGTCCACGGTCGGATTTGAGTTGGAGCCCATCCGCCAATACCATCCGCGAGCAGGAAGAAGCGGATGGAACAAGCGGACAGTTTTAATCTTGTGAACCAAGGCGCGCTTCAGCGCGGCGCCTACGCCTAACGGGTGACCCCGTTTGACGGGGCCCCACTCATCAAGCCACCCGCACTGCGGGTGGTGTCTGACTGGCCCAGTTAGGGGGGCAGGTCACGTTCTGCATATCAAAACGGCGGCCTCGCTGAAACGCCACAATCCTACTCACCTCGTGGACTGTGGATCTCCCCGCAGACTGGAGCAAGCGAAGCGAGAGAAAATCCCCCAAGTGAGCGGCCGGGAATTCTTAACCTGTGCTTGAGCCGCGAATACGACTTTCAGTCGGTTGAGAACCTATCGGCTTAAGCTGGTAATCGTTGGAGATCGGATGAGAGAAAGTTTTCGGCGCCATCGGGGTCGTCTTTAATAAAAAAAATCGCAACATGGCCAAGGCATATTCTTATCTCAACCTTGGTGCGTCCTTGTAAACAATTTGCTTGATAAGATAAAGCGCCTGTGATAGAAACAACGGTTCATGAAAATTAAGTCCGTTGCTGCCTATCCCCTGCAATATCCGGAACCTCATGACCACAACAATATCAGATATGTCACATTGGTCCGGATTGTAACAGACGACGGTGCGACCGGGTGGGGTGAATGCGTTTCGCAGTTTCCCGAATCTTCGTTAGCGGTGAAAACTGTTGTTGAACTTGGATATCAGCCACTGCTACTCGGCGAGGATTCTGGTGACGTGGAGAGGCTTTGGCACAAGCTGTTAGCTCGAATCTGGTGGTACGGCCCGCAAGGAATCGCTGGATTTGCTCTGAGCGCGGTTGATATGGCTTTGTGGGACTTGAAGGGCAAGGCTCTCGGAGTACCTGTTATGGATTTGCTCGGGGGCGCACTCAATGAAAAAGTCAGCGTCATGGCATCTATCCATTTTGATATGGAGGATCTGGATTGGAATGTGAAGGAGTTTCAATGGTTTCGGGACCAAAACTACCGTATTGTCAAGGGCGGTTGGGGAACAAGGCCTGACGCCGTGTTTGGCCTTGACCGCAAGCGAGACCTGGAACTAGTTCGTCGAATACGAGAGGTGATCGGAGACGATATCGACTTTGTGGCCGATGTGCTTGGAGCCAGAGTTAGGTGGGATGTTGCCACAGCGATTCAGCGGGTCCGTTCTTTTGAGCCGTATCGGTTGAAATGGATTGAGGAACCTCTTCCCCCTCACGATCTCGAAGGTTACAAACACCTACGCAACTCGATTTGCACCAATGTCGGAAGCGGTGAACAGGAATGGAATGTTGAGGGATATCGCCGGCTGATCAGGTCGGGCGGGGTGGATATCGTTCAAATGGATCCCGGCCGCTGTATGGGTATTACTGGCTGCGCGCATGTGATCAAGCTGATCGAATCTGAGAATCTTCACTTTACTATGCATAGCTGGAGCGGTGCGTTGAACACCGCGGCAAGCATGCATCTGCTAGCCACTTCAACGCACGGTATATGCATGGACTTCAAGCCGCATGAATCTCCGATGCAACACGAACTGGTAAGCGATCCCTGGGTGCAGGAGAACGGATTCATCGCTGTGCGCAGAACGCCGGGACTTGGTGTTACTGTACGAGACCAGATTGTTAAGAAGTATGAGTATTGCCAGTAGCGTTGGCGTGTGTAATTCCAATGCACGAGCTTCGTCAATTATCGCGAATAAGAAGGGCAGGAACGCGAGAAAAACATGCTGACGGAAGTCATAATCCCCAAACTGACAATCACCATGGAAGGCGGCACCCTGCTTCGATGGCTTAAGGAAGAGGGTGCACGCGTGGCCAAAGACGAAGTCCTTTTTGAACTCGAGACGGACAAGGCTGTCGCAGAAGTCCCGTCTCCCACCGATGGAATTCTGAAAACCATTGTGATCTCAGAAGGTGAAGTTCAAGTGGGAACGGTCGTGGGCTTCGTTGGAGATTTGAGTGACTCCAGCCCTGAAATTACAACCCAGGTTGGCACACAAGAGTCCAAAGATGCTTCCTCATTCCAGCCTGTTCCGCCTCCGCCTTTACAAAGCGCCGCGGCAACGCAAGTCTTGCGCGCCACTCCAGCGGCCAGGCGGCGGGCGAGAGAACTGGGAATTGATATTGCCTTGGTAGAAGCCACAGGTCCCGAAGGGCGTATTACCCAGGAAGATGTTGAGCGAGCCGCGACCCGGATTGCTGAAAAGGGTCGGGCAACAATTCCTGCCGGTGGCCTGCGCTCGATTATCGCGGAGCGCGTGAGCCTGGCGTGGCACACGGTTCCTCATATTCACATCGGCGGCGAGTTGCGCGCCACTGGACTGCGGTGGGCTCTGGAAAAGGCTAGGCGCGATCTTTCAGCCGATGTCAGCGTTACGGACCTGTTAGTTTATTCAGTCGCCTGCTTGCTCCCTAAATTTTCCTCCTTGAACACCGTTTGGCAGGACGAGAAACCTGTGCCGCAGGGACGAACTCGGTTGGCGTTTGCGGTAAGAACCGAACGCGGCGTCGTAGCCCCCGTGCTCCAAGGTATCGAGCGCCTGACACTGCAGGCGGTTTCCGTTGAGCGCAAGCGTCTCAGGAAGGCGGCTCTATCTAAGGATTTACGGCCGAGTGATTTGGAGGGCGGAACTTTCACCTTAACGAATCTGGGTATGTTTCCTGTCGATTTTTTTGTGCCCATTATTAATTACCCACAGTCCGCCATTTTGGCAACAGGCAGGATTCGAGACCGGGTGGAGATTCGCGACGGAGCTCCCGAAAATGTTCCCTCGATGTGGGTAAACCTTGCTGTTGATCATCGAGTGACGGACGGTGCTGTAGCAGCAGAGTTCCTAAGCGAACTCGAAAAGTTGTTCGATTCGCTCGAAGAACGCATTACCCGTTAGGCGAATCATTGTGGTTAATTGTGCCTTTGTCACAAACAGTAATGGGTCGCGGTCTTCTTCGTTATAGATCATTCCTTCTCGACTCAGATTGAGACTGGCGAGTGATGCCTGTTTGGGGAACCAAGGCGCTCTTTGCAAGGTCTTGAAGGATTCAAGTTCCCGAAAAATGGCGGTGTCCCAAGGATAGTGGAAAGTTGAGCGGCGGTTGCTCCTCCGATTCGCATAGAATCGGGGGTTGCTAAACCACAAAAAGGAGAACCGCCGTGAAACGAAACTACCATACTGTTAGGTAAGCAAGGAAAGGCCAACGAACGGAAGTTGGGCGAATTCCTGGCCCGCAACGGGCAAATGCTGTTGCCGATGGTGCAACTGGTGGAGCAGGCGCGCGTGGCCGTGGATGAAGTGATCGACGTCGTGGGGCGCAAAACGATCGAGGCGGTTTTGTGGCTGTCGGCCCAGCAGGTAGCGGGCAAGCCGCAGCAAGGGCGCAAGCGCGCAGAGGGCATTTTCTGGCACGGGACGCAACGAGGGTCAGTTTGCCTGAAGGAGCGCAAACTGGGGGTGAGGAAGTCGCGGCTGCGGAAGAAGCAGGCGGGCGAAGAGGCGGAGGTGGAGATTCCCGCCTACCAGGCGATGCAGGACCGCGCCGGGCTGGGAGCGCGAATGCTCGATATCGTGCTCGACGGGGTATCGACGCGGAGCTACGCGACGGTGCTACCGGCGATGGCCGAGACGGTGGGCATCTCGAAATCGAGCGTGCGCCGGGAGGGAGATTAAAGGAACGGATGATCCCGGCAACACACAATTCTTTGCCATGTGTACAAGTACAGAGGAAGTACGCCAGTGGCTTACCGATAGCATTTCGCACTTGTTCGCCCACGCGCCAGGGCTCGGAGGGATTTTCTGCATCACGGCTTCGGCAAACTGACGAATTGTTATTCCCACGACCACTCTGAATTCTGCCCGCGCTGCTCGAAGCTCAACGGTTCAGAGGTTATTGCCGAGGTGATCCAAACATTCATAGACGGGGTGCGCCGAAGCAGTGCCTCCGCTGAAGTCATTGCCTGGGACTGGGGATGGGAAGAAGATTGGATCCTGAATGGCGCTGAAACAGAAAGAGTCATACCGAGGCTTTCCAAGGACGTTGCCATGCTGAGCGTCAGCGAGTGGGGGAAGTCCATCGACCGCGGCGGTTTCAAGACCAAGGTAGGCGAATATTCAGTTTTTGTCGTAGGTCCGGGGCCAAGAGCCGCGAGAACCTGGCGGTTGGCCAGGGAGAGCCAAAAAGCAGCTTTTGCAAAAGTCCAGTGGGACAATAGCTGGGAAATCTCCGCCGTGCGGTATATTCCCGTTCCAAACCTCATCCTTCAGCACTGCGAAAACCTTGTAAAAGCTGGCGTTGAGGGGCTGATGGCGTCGTGGACATTGGGGGGTTATCCTTCACCGAATTTCGAGGCCGCCAGAGAGTTTTATTTCACTCCCATTTCTCATCCTAAAGGTGTTCTCAGACGAATTGCCACCCGCGGGTACGGCTCGTTGGCCGCTGAGGATGTGTGTGAGGCGTGGAGAACGTTCAGCGAAGCCTTCGCCCAATGCCCGCGATGGATGGAGGTAGTCTTGTGTACCATATCCGGCGCAGCACGGTCCTGCAAACCTCCTGCGGCTCCATCCGACCGGCTACAAGGCCACTATGATCCTCTTCCCCCACGATGACTACACTTCCTGGGTGGGACCCTATCCCATCCAGGTTGTGGAGAGCCAGTTCGCAAAGATGGCCAGGCAATGGGCGCCGGGTCTGAATCGTTTTCGAAAGGCGCTTTCGAAGATCCCGCCCGATAGGCGGAAAACCGCTCAAAAAGGCCTGGGGATCGCTGAGACTTGCTATTTGCATTTTCAAAGCGTAGCGAATCAGATTCACTTTTATCGCTTGCGTGATCAGTGGTTATCTCCAGAGGGAGCAGGGCGGCGCAACCTCGCACGCAGCATGATAAGAATCGCTTGGCAAGAACTTGAATTGGCAAAACTACAATATGCGATCACGGAAAAAGACTCGATGATCGCCTTTGAGGCGTTGAATCACTGTTACTACCGGCCACTCGACCTTATTGAGAAGGTTCTCAACTGCCAATTCGTGATCGACCAGCTTTCGGCAACGGTGGAAGTTGCTCGCAACTAAAGCCGACTTCAACCGGAAGACGATTGTTCAAGGGCTGAGAAAAGAAACGGAGTGCTGATAATGGAACCCATTCGGATAGGCATGGCGGGATGCGGGCTTTTTGGTGAAAGCCATCTGTGCGCTTACCGCGCAATTCCGGGCGTCGAGGTCACCGCGCTGTATGATCCTGCGCCGGAAAGGGCGAAAGAGATGGCAGACATTTTCTCTGTGCCGTCGATTTGTTCTACGGTCGACGATCTCTGCCAAAACAAGGCCGTAGATGCGATTGACGTGGTTTCGCCAGAGGAAACGCATTTGGAGCCGGTGCTTGCTGCAATCCATGCTGGCAAGGAGGTTTTCGTTGAGAAACCCCTGGCCACGAATCTCGAGCATTGCACCCGGATGATCCGAGCGGCCCATGAAGCTGGGCGAATTCTGATGGTGGGTCAAATCCTCAGGTTTGAAACCAAGTATGCCCTCTTGAAGCAGGAAATCGAATCTGGACGCACTGGAAAGGTTATCTCAATGCACGCACGCCGCAACCGGCCCAGTTCTCTTCTGGGCCGCTATGGCCGGACTCATCCTGTGATGGAGAATTCTATTCACGACATCGATCTGATGCTCTGGTATCTGGGAGAGCGCGTGCGGCGCGTGCGGGGTTTTGGGCGCCATGTCGCAGGAGGAAAGCATCCTGACACCTTTTGGGGAGTGCTGGAATTTGAGGGAGGCGCGCTGGGCATCGTGGAGACGATCTGGCTCCTGCCGTATAAAGCGGGAATCATGCTGGATGACGCCTTTCAACTGGTTGGAAGCCGCGGCGTGGGAAACATCAGCCTTTACCCCGGAGCGCTGACCTTCTGGCGCGAAGATGGCTTCGAGATTCCTGACAGCAGCTATGATCCGCGCGTTCGCGGGGCCGCTTTCGGAGCGTTGCGCGACGAGCTGATGTATTTCTGCGATTGCGTCCGGCAGTATCGCCAGCCTGAGATTATCACCCCTCGGGAGGCTAAAAATGCCGTACGGGTGGCGTTGGCTTTGGTGGAGTCAGGGACGCGAAACTGTGACGTCGAAATCAATGAGTGGGACTGAACAATGCGCCTGAGTGAGAGAGTGTACCTGGTGGGTGGCGGGACTTTGGGTTTCGGAATCTCCCATGAGCTCGACTGCCACACTTATCTGGTCGATGGTGGTTCGGAGATGGCGTTGATTGACGCTGGGGCCGGCGTCACGATCGAGCAAGTCATCCGAAACATTCGGTTTGACGGTCTGGATCCGGGCCGTTTGAAGCACATCCTTCTCACCCATGCTCACGCGGACCACGCGGGCGGGGCCTTTGGGTGGAACTAGCAGTTGGGACTCCGCGTTGCCGCCTCGCGGAAGGCAGCCGAGTGCGTGCGCGAAGGTGACGAGGAAAGAATCAGTCTTGCAGTCGCCAAACGCGGGGGCTTTTATCCGGCGGATTATGTCTTCCATGCTTGCCCCGTTGAAAACATTCTGGGTGAGGGTGATGTTTTTAAAGTGGGCGATCTAGAACTGCAGGTCATTGAAACCCCTGGCCACTGTTCGGGGATGCTTTCGTTTGTTTTGAAGGAACATGACAGGATGTTGTTATTCGATGGAGACACGGTTTTCCACGACGGGAAGTTGCTAATGACAAACGTGTGGGATTGCAATCTGCAGGATTACGTAAGAAGCATAGAGAAATTGGCGGCGCTTGGCACCGATGCCTTGCTGCCCGGTCATTTGACCATTTCATTGAATCGGGGAGCCCGCCATATTCAAAAGGCGTGGGATACCCTGCAATGCCTTTCGGTGCCGCCCAACATCATCTAATGGCTCACGCAGAACTGGTCAACACGCTAGCGGATCTCATCCGGATTAACAGCGTCAATCCGGCCTACGACCGCGAGCATTCCGAGAAGGAAATCCAAAGATACGTTTTGCGATTCTTTCGTACCCATGGGATCGTGGCCAGCGAGCAGGGAGTGTTGGATGGCCGTTCCAATGTGATTGCGAAACTTCCTGGGAAAGATCCTGCCCGGCGAATTGTCTTCGAGGCACATTGCGACACGGCGGGTGTGGACGGGATGGTGATTCCGCCCTTCGATCCGCAAATTAATCATGGTCGAATCTATGGGCGGGGAGCATGTGATACGAAGGCAGGATTGGCAGCTATGATGCTTGCAGTTGCCGACCTGAAGCACGCAAAGCAGCAGCCCCCTTGTGACGTCTGGATGGCTTCTACGGTTGACGAGGAACATTCATATCAAGGCGTGGTGAAGCTTCGGGAAAACCTAAAGGCGGCGGCCGCTGTCGTGTCGGAGCCGACCGGAATGAACATTGCAATCGCCAGTAAAGGCTGCCTTCGCTGGCGTCTCACCGTCAAAGGGAAGGCTGCCCACAGCTCAATGCCTTGCCTGGGCACAAACGCCATCGAGCATATGGCGCGGGTTGTGCGCGCCTTAGAACAGACCAGTTCGCACTTGAATGAGCTTCACCATCCTCTCGTCGGGAGCCCCACGCTCAACATTGGCTTGATTCAGGGAGGAACACAGGTCAACGTTGTTCCGGACGCTTGCTGGATAGAGATCGACCGCCGGCTGATTCCCGGTGAGAAGCCTGAAAAAGTCCTGAGCTCCTACCGAGAGCTTCTCAACGGCCTCCAGGCTTCCGGCGCGGAGTTGGAGTGGTCCATGGAGGAGCCGATGCTTCAGGACCAGCCCATGCAAACTTCCACGAAGTCCGCCATTGTTTCGCGCACTTCGCAGGTCTTGAAAGAAGCGGGGCTGGACAGTTTGCCTGTGGGCGTGCCTTTTGGTAGTGATGCAAGCAAGCTCGCCAGAGCTGGAATCCCCTCCATTATCCTGGGCCCGGGCAATATCGAGCAGGCCCATACGGCAGATGAGTATGTTGAGCTCGAACAGATTGAAAAAGCCTTCATTGTCTATCGGAACTTGATGAAAGTCTTTGAGTAAGAGGTGGCATGTATAAGGATTACTTTCGGCGAGCCGCCGAGGTAACTTATCTGGATACGGCTGCAGAGGGATTGCCCCTGCTTGAGATTGAGCAGAGCTTTGCGGAATACTGTCGCGCCAAAGCGCGCGGGACTCCCGGACGTGAAGAACTCCACGCTATTGAGGCTGAAACTCTGTGCCTGGTCGCTCGTCTACTTGGAACGGAACCCGCGAACATTGCGTTTCTTGCCAGCGCCTCCGACGCGCTAAGCCTTCTTGGCCTGTCGATCAACTGGAAGCCAGGCGATCAGGTGATTATCAGCGACCTGGAGTTTCCTTCCAACGTTCTGCCCTGGCTGCGGTTGAAGCGGGAAGGGGTGGAGGTCTTCGTAATCCCGAGTCGAGGCGGCGCACTGCGGTGCGAGCAGGTGATCGAGCGCATCACGGCGAAAACCCGCCTGATCTCATTGAGTTTGGTGAGTTATAGGACTGGCGCCTACTTGCCTGGGATCGAGACAATTGGAGTTGAGGCAAAGAGGGTTGGAGCCATTGTATCCGTTGATGCGACACAAGCATTAGGCCGCTGCCCCTTGAGCCTGGCGGGAGTGGATTACCTGATGTCCAGCAGCTTTAAGTGGCTTCTTGGACCTCACGGCCTGGGAATTGTTTATATCGCTCCAGAATTTCGCAGGCGATTCAACCCTGCCAACGTCGGCTGGTATTCGGTGGAAGATCTATTCTCGGAGAACCGGTTTACAAGCTACGAATTGAAAGACGGAGCGGCTTGCCTTTCGATCGGAATGCCAAACTTCCCGTCAATTTATGCCCTTCGCCGGGGAATTGAATTCTTGCTTCAGGTTGGCGTTGAGAGAATCGATCTGGAATTGAGTCCCATCGTCGAGCGGTTGCGCGAGGGGCTTTCGAACCTTGGGCTTGATTTACTAACTCCTGCAGACACGGAGTTTGCGTCCGGGATCGTCTCATTCACCCATCCAAAAGCGGCAGAGCTAGGTGCCGCATTGGACAAAGAGGGAGTAATTGTGTGGGCGGGCGATGGCCGCGTTCGCGCATCACTACATCTTTATAATGACACGTCCGATGTGGATCGCTGTTTGCAAACTCTCACCTCAATTCTAAAGAGATAGGACTTTTACCGTGCCTTCCACCCAGTGGATTGGACTATGGGGTGTGCTCGCCGGTGGCGTCTTCCAGGGGAGCTTCATGCTCCCCATGAAGTGGACCAAGCATTGGACTTGGGAAAACACTTGGCTTATTTTCGCATGTTGGGCTTACCTGCTCTGTCCGTGGATCATTGTTTTCGCGTCCATCCAGCATCCCTTTCGCGTCTACGCGGCGACCAATACAGCAACGTTGCTCACGATGGGCCTCTTTGGAATCCTCTGGGGAGTGAGCGCTGTAACCTTCGGCCTCGGCGTAACGGCGGTCGGGATGTCCTTAGGGTTCGCAATTATCGCGGGCTTGGCGGCTTTCGCAGGAACCGTCATTCCCCTTATATTATTGCCATCCCACGGTTTCTCTGCGTTGCGAATCATTGTGACGAGCGCTTCCCTGATTCTGATGCTGGCCGGTGTCGCGGTGTGTTCGTTCGCCGGGAAATGGAAGGAGCAGATTCCAGAACCCGGCACGATACTTTCGTACAGAAAGGGCCTATGGGTTTGCGTAATTTCGGGAATCCTCTCTTCGTGCGGGAACCTGGGTTTCGTGTCCAGTTCTGAAGTCGTCAGGAAGGCACAGAGCTTGGGTGTTTCATCTTATCTGGCGCCGAACCTCGTCTGGGCGTTTCTCTGCCTTTACATGTTCATCTTTAATGCCGGCTATTCGATTCTGCTCCTGCGGCGCAATCGCAGCGCGTCGAACTTTCGCAAGGACGGCACGCGACGCTATTTTCTGTTTGGCGCCCTGATGGGAATCCTTTGGATGGGCGGCTTCTTTTTTTACGGAGCAGGTGCGCGACAACTGGGGGAGCTTGGGCCATCCTTAGGATGGGGCATCTTTATGAGCACCATTGTTCTGGCCGCCAACCTCTTGGGGATGGCAACCGGCGAATGGAGGAATGCTCCAACATCAGCCAAGGCACGTCTTGCCCAGGGCCTTGTTCTTTTGCTCCTTGCCATAGCCGGTCTCGGGTTTTCCAACAGTCTCAGATAAGGAAGTGATGGATCGGCAGCTGATTCGGCTTGGGCGGTTTTGGTGCTCTGAACCGGACGGGGTGAGGAGATGACACGCCGGAAAACGAGAGCAGCGGGAACCCGGTGGGAGCGCCAGTCCCGGGGCTTCTCGCTGACGGGTGGGGGTCAGCCAGTCTTGCACCGCCTGCAAATAGTGAAGCCCTTTCACCGAC
>JBOGJY010000166.1:0-3554 GCA_050745325.1 Terriglobia bacterium | reverse complement strand
GGGATGCTGCGCTGATGTCATCCTGAGCGCAGCGAAGGATCTGCTTGTAGGGTGTGAGAAAAGCAGATTCTTCGCTACGCTCAGAATGACACCGTGAGGAATTCCAGCCCCGCTTGAATGCTATGTTTGACCGAAAATCGGTATAAGATGAATGAGATAAGAATGAAAAGTGAGACTAGTGAGACGACAGCGGGATTGTGCGGCTCGTGCCGCCACGCGCGCGTCGTTCGCTCGGACCGCGGGTCAGTCTTCTACAAATGCCAGCGATCAATGACCGACCCCGCCTTTCCCGCCTATCCAAGAATTCCCGTGCTGCGCTGCTCCGGCTTCGAGCGCAGACTCGCCACGCCCGCAGCGGCTTCGTAATGTCAATTCGCCGCACGGTCGAATATGAAGTGCGCGCAAACTGGGATAAAGCGCGAACCCCGGCTACGCCTTTGGCTGGCCATACGTCGTATGGTAACGGTCATACCACTTCTTAATTTCTTTCGCGGGCAGCGCCTTGGGCTTTCCCAAGGTAAGGGCCAGATAACAAGTTTTCGCCACGTCTTCCAGCATCACGGCCGCCTTGAGCGCCGCGCGCGGCGTCGCCCCCCAGGCGAAGGCGCCGTGGTTGCCGAGCAAAATTGCCGGCGCTTTGCCCATGTATTGCAAGATCGTCTCCCCGATATGGTCGCCTACGTTATCGACGTAAGGAGCGCAGGGAATTTCGGCGCCGAACTCATCCGCAATCGCAGTCAGGTAGACGGGGATCGAACGCCCCAGAAGCGCCAAGGCTGTGGCGTAATTCGAATGGGTGTGGATGACGCCGCCGATTTCCGGGCAATGCTGGTAGAGGAATAGGTGGTGCGGAAGATCGACGGAAGGCTTCCACCGGCCCTCGACCTTGCGGCCCTCGATGTCCGTCACCACCAGGTCAGCTGGGCGAAGCTTGTCATAATCCATGCCACTGGGTTTGATCAGGACCAGCCCGCGCTTGCGATCGACGCCGCTGGCGTTCCCGCTGTGCATGGTGACCAGGCCGCTGCGAAAAATCTCAAGGTTGGCGGACCACACTTCCCGGCGAAGTTGGGTAAGGGGATGTTTCATGGTTGTTGTCATTCCGTAGCGGTTGTTGTAGCGGCGGCCAGAGGCCGCAGCTACAGAGCAATCGTCTGCTTCTGAATCTCTTTCAGCCGCTTCATCACATCGTTCTCACCACGCCCGAAATAGTCATGCAGTTTTTGATACTCCCTAAAAAGGCGCGTGTAAATTTCATGATGCCGCGGCTGCGGCCGGTAAACCGTCCGCTGCAGGGCCGCCATGCGCTTCGCGGCCTCGAAAATCGTGTCATACCCTCCGCGCGCGCTACCGGCCGCCACCGCTCCGTGCATGGCTGAACCGAGCGCCGGGCAGGTGAGCGGCTCGCGGGACACCTTAATCTCGCGACCTGTTACATCTGCGTAAATCTGCATTAAAAGTTTATTCTTCTCCGGCAACCCGCCACAAGCCACCAGCTCCTTCACCGGAATGCCCTTGGCTTCAAAAGCCTCGATGATCTGCCGCGTGCCGAAAGCTGTGGCTTCAATCAGCGCCCGGAAAATCTCTTCCGGCCTGGTGTTGAGCCGCATCCCAACCAGCAGGCCCGTGAGATCCGCATCGACTAGGATCGAGCGGTTTCCATTCCACCAATCGAGCGCAAGCACGCTGGACTGGCCCGGCTTGAGCGCCGCCGCGCGCTTTTCCAGAAGGTCCGGCGCGCCGCATTTTAACCGGCGAGCTTCACGCACGATGGCTTCCGGCACGCCATGCTCGAAATACCAGGCGAAAATGTCGCCCACGGCGGACTGGCCCGCTTCGTAACCCCAGAGGCCCGGCACAACGCCGTCTTTCACTGTCCCGCACATTCCTTCCACCACGCGCTTATCTTCGCCGAGAAGGATGTGGCAGATCGACGTGCCCATAATCATCACGAGCGACCCTGGGCGCGTGACGGTGACGGCGGGCACGGACACGTGAGCGTCTACGTTGCCGATGGATACCGGCGTTCCGGGCATCAAGCCCGTCTTCTTCGCCCAGTAGGGCGTGAGCCCGCCCGCTTGCGAGCCGAGTGGATAAAAGTCCTCTCCCACTTTTTCTTCGATCACATTTTCAAACTGCGGATGAAGGGCTTTGAAAAAATCTTTCGACGGGAACCCAACGCCCTTCATCCACATCGCCTTGTAAGAGGCCGTGCAGGCGCTGCGCTTTTCCTCTCCCGTGAGCTGCCACACAATCCAGTCGGCGGCTTCAATAAACCTGTCGAAGGCGGCATAAGTCTTCGGAGATTCATTCAGAACCTGCAAGAGCTTCGAAAAAAACCATTCCGACGAATAGCGGCCGCCGTAAATGCGGATGAATTCTTCGTCGCGCTCTTTGCCGGTCTCGGTGATCCGGTTGGCTTCCGGCTGCGCGGCGTGATGCTTCCAGAGTTTCACCCACGCGTGCGGATTGTTGCGGAATTGCTTGACGAAGCACAACGGGGCGCCATCGCGCAAAGTGGGCATCGGCGACGAAGCGGTAAAGTCTGTTCCCAGGCCAATCACGTGGTCGCCTCGAACGCCCGCCATCTTGAGAGCCCGCGGCACGGCCTTTTCGACCACCAGAAGGTAGTCGCGCGGATTCTGAAGCGCCCAGTCAGGCCCCAGCCGCGCGCCGGCGGGCAGCCTCTCGTCGAGCACCCCATCCGGGTAGGGCACGATTGCCGCGCCCACTTCCTGGCCGTCCCGAACACGCACTACCACGGCGCGCCCCGATTCGGTTCCATAATCAATTCCAACGGCAAATAGGTCTTTGGTCATAAAATATTGAAAGCAACCCGATTCACTGAAGTCAATCTACAGCCTTTTATTAGGCGCTTTTAATCTTTCTTTGTTTTCAATCATCAATAGGCTTCGTTCCGCGAATTTTGTGTTTGTCCCGTTCTTGCCAGCCATTTTCTAATCTTCGGGCGCCGCCGTTTTGTAGTGCAGAGTCGTTTTGTGACTCTGCGGTTTTTCAGCGGTCCCAACCAAAAGCCGCAGAGTTTAACCACAAAACTCTGCGCTACAATTATTAGAAACGTTGATTCTAAAGGGTCGCTAGGCTTCGTTCCGTGATTTTGTGTACTTCTCTTATTCTCACCCGGCCATTTTCTAATCTTTGGGCGCCGCCGATTTGTAGCGCAAAGTTGTTTTGTAACTCTGCGGCATTTTAGCGGTCCCAACCAAAAGCCGCAGAGTTTTAACCACAAAACTCTGCGCTACAAGGCCTACAAGGCCCTCACTCAACATATCAGACCACTCTGAGAACTTTGAGACAAACGGGATAAACGGGACGGTTTTTCGCCGCCTCCGGGCGCATTATTTGGCGCCGATGACCATTTTATCGGGCGTGTCGCTGGCATTGGCTTCAGCGGTTCGCTGAATACGCATTCAGTAGAACGACTGGTAGACAAAGAAGAACGAGACGGCGAAGAACACCGCCGCCAGGATGTGCGTCAGCAGGCCCCCGGTCTGGGCGGTGAGCCGGACGGCGAGCTCGACGGCGAGCAGCCC
>JBOGJY010000165.1:0-17243 GCA_050745325.1 Terriglobia bacterium | reverse complement strand
ACCAGGCGGTTGAGACGCTTAAGCCCGGCGGAACGGTTTTGATTGTAGGCATCCCTGAAACTGAGCGCGTCAGTTTTATGATCCACGATCTCCGCCGCAAGGAGATCAGCGTTTTGAACGTCCGCCGCCAGAATAAGTGTACGGCGGCCGCAATCGAGCTTATTGCGAGCGGCAGGGTTAACGTGGACCCGCTCGTCACCCACCGCTTTCCACTCCGGTCGGCGAAGACAGCCTTCGACCTGGTATCGGACTATGGCGGCGGCGTGGTGAAAGCCCTGGTGGATGTGTCCACCAAGGCTTGAATGTTGCTATGAAACATCCGTAATGAGCGGTGATCCTCGTAATGCGACAGTGCCTTTTTTTGAAGCAATCAGATTGACATTGCCGGTCAATTAAGCGGAGAATAAAAGCATGATGCTAGCTACTGACTATGCTCGTGGTACCAGTACCAATGGGAAGGTTTCAGGAGTCTGCAAGGTAGTCATCCAAAGGGATCAAAATCTAGTATCTCAATTTGTCATCGAGGGCCTGCAAATTGGCCAGCAGGTTGTGGCCATGGCTGGCCCGGGCTTTTTGCGCGAGTTGGCGCACAGCCTGGGCGAGTGCGGTATGAGGCCGGACGTTTGCCTCCGCAATGGCAGGCTCATTTTCCTGACCGCTCCGGGTTGCATCTCAACCCTGATGAAGCCGGACGATCCATTGCAGCGTGGTTCGCTGCGCCCCAACGCGCCGCTGCTCCGCTGGGTTTCCGATTGGACGTGGGCTTACGGCAAGGCGTCCGAGCCCGCGCGGGCGCTTGAGTATCAGCGGCGGGCGCACGACTTCATCGGCTCGCTGGGCGCGCTTTCCCTTTGCACCGCGTTCGACACCGAGCTTGACCGCAACTCCATGCTGGCGCTGCTGGCGGACCACCGCCGGTGTTCGCGCGGGTCTGAGCGGACTCTGCGGACGGGCCCCCTGGCGTTCACGGCGAGCGCCGGGCGCTAGAACAAACCGGGAACAGGCAGCCTTTTCAGAACTCCGCCGCGATCTCTTCCAACCGCGCCTGGCCAAAGCCCTCAACCACCCAATCGGCGCGCCGGAGTTCGGCTGCGGAGCGGCTGTGGGTGATCGCCAGACACTTCATGCCCGCGGCGTGAGCGGCGTCGACTCCGGCGGGAGCATCCTCTACCGCAAGACATTCAGAAGCCTGCAATTCTTCCTTATCAAAAACCTTCAGGTCCATGAGACCATGAAGCGCCGTCAAATAAGAGCATGGGTGCGGCTTCGAGCGCTCGCAATCGTCAGCGGTCGAGAGCGCGGCGAACGCGTCGCGCAGCCCGAGCTTCGAGAGCAGGTATTCCACTTCGCGGCGGAGGCTTCCGCTCGCAATGGCAAGCGGATAGCGGGCCGCGCACTGGCGCACAAATTCGGGCGCCTCGGGGACCGGCGGCAGCCCTTCGCGAATGGCTTCCTGGTAGGAGCCCTCTTTCCAGCGCATCAACTCGTCGCGGCGCCGGGCATTCACCGCCTGCCCGTGGCTTTTGTAGAGATGCTCGACGATTCCGCGGTCGTCCAGCGCAAGATAATCGCGATAGTACTCCTCCGCCGTGAGAGTCCATCCCTCAAGCTTCGCCATGCGCTGAGTAAGCTCCATAATCAGCGGCTCGCTGTCTACAATGACCCCGTCGAAATCGAAAATAAGCGCGCGTAACAAACGTTGACCGCCTTTCGGAAAGCCTGGCGCGCCGGCGCGTGCGACTATGGGTAGCGCCGCCGTCCCAGCGGCTTGTGCCGGCAAGATGCCGGCGCTACGAGCTGCTTCATTGTCCAGTTATCTGCGAGACACTGAGCCAGCAGGCTGCGGGAAAACTTCCTAGCCTATGATAGACTTGACGTGTAGAAGATGGCAAGCGGACCTGCTGTCTGAATCCTTGATCCCTTGCAGAAAAATAACTCCGCTCTTCTCCTGGAAGAGGCTGGCCGAAGACTGGGGGATTTCGAGGGCGGAAGTTTAAGGCATATCGCAGATGACCCACCAGCTTAGTTTGCCGATTGCGCTTGTCGCGGGACTTGTCTCATTCCTCTCGCCGTGTGTGCTGCCTCTGGTACCCGGCTATATTTCCATGCTCTCCGGCGCCTCGATGGATGAGCTTAAGGCGGGGGGCGATGCTACGCTCGGGGCCCGCGTCTTTCGCAACGCGATTGCCTTTGTCATCGGTTTTTCGGTGGTTTTCATTTCGCTCGGCGCTTCGGCTACCGAGGTAGGGGCATATCTGCTGGCTCGCCGCACGGTTTTCAATGTGGTTGCAGGAATCGTGATCATCGTCTTTGGGCTGCACCTGACCGGGATTATCAAGATTCCTTTCCTCTACCGTGATGCGCGCCTGAATGCAGGCAAGCCCAAGCGAGGGATTTTGGGAGCGTTTGTCCTCGGCTTTGCCTTTGCTTTTGGCTGGACGCCATGTATTGGTCCGATCCTCGCCGGCATTCTTGCCGTTGCCGCCACGCGAAACACGGTTTTCGAGGGCATGTTTTTGCTCGCCGTCTATTCGGCCGGCCTGGCAATCCCTTTCCTGCTGACCAGCCTTGGGGTGGGCCAGTTCCTAAAGTTCTACGGCCGCTTCAAAAAGCACCTCCAGGCGGTCGAGGTGGGTTCCGGCGTGTTGCTCATCCTGATCGGCGTCCTGATCGCCTTTAACCGGTTCACCGTTCTGTCGGGTTATCTGACCTTTTTGAACCGCTTTAGTCTTTAGCGATTGCTGTAGCGCCGCCCTTTAGGGCGGCACGTGCCGGACATAAAGTATGACAACTGCAACTGTAGCGGCGGCCTCTGGCCGCCGGCTTTCAAAGAGTAAAGACCGGTGGCGGGGACGCCGCCGCTACAGCGCCTTTTCCGGCGTTTGACAAAGACTCTAAAGTCCGGCGCTACAATCGAACAATCCCGGCGGTCATCCATCGCTCCGTAAAATTCATGCACCCTATACTCTTCCGAATCGGCTCGTTTCAACTCCCCACTTACGGCCTGCTTCTTGCGCTGGCTCTGCTCGCAGGGTTGGTTGTGGCCATGCGCTTAGGGCGTCGCGCGGGGATGGACTCCGGCCAAGTAGTCGACTTCAGCACGTGGCTCATTGTGTGCGGCCTGATCGGCGCCAAGATTTACATGATCCTGACCGGATGGGGCTACTACACGGGCCACCCGGGCGAAATTTTCAGCCTGAACACGCTCGAATCGGGCGGCGGCTTTTATGGTGGTTTTATTGGCGCCGCCCTCTTTGCCGTTTGGTACGTAAAATCCCATCGCCTGCCCCTGCTCAGGATATTTGACGCCTTCGCCCCGGCGGTGGCGCTTGGCCAGGCGATTGGCAGGGTGGGTTGTTTCATGGCGGGAGACGATTTCGGCAAGCCCGCTCACCATTCTCCGCTGGGTATCGTCTTCACCAATCAATACGCGCACCAGATGACGGGCACGCCGCTCGGCATCCCCATCTATCCCGTCCAACTGTTCGAGTCTGTGCTGACGCTGATTATCTTTCTTATTCTGATCTGGTTCTACGAGCGAAAGAAGCGCGACGGACAAGTGTTCGTCATGTATCTGATGATGTACGCCGTGGCTCGCTTTTTCCTGGAGTACTACCGCGGCGATATGGACCGCGGCTTCTTCTTTCACGGCGCGCTCTCCACCGCTCAGCTTGTGGCCATTGCGGCTTTTGGCCTTGGGATCGGATTGATCTTCTATTTGAAGCGGCAGCCCGCGGCCACGAGGCCGGCTGGGTATTTTGTGGAAGCGAAGCGCGGGTAGCGTCTCAGTTTGATGTAGAGGCGGCTTTATGCCGCCACAATATGGCGGGGTAAACCCGCCGCTACACCCGAAACTGAGTCACTACCAAAGCGCGCTCACTCGTGAGTTTTCCCCACAAAGGCAGTACAATAAGTTCAGGCGCAGATTGCGCGGGCGGGCATCTCCTTGAGGAGAATTATGATGGATGAAAAAGATCAAAATAATGCAACTCCTGCGCCCGAACCGAACTCTGACAAGGGAATCGTGAAGGGCAAGAAAAATCAAATTATTGCAACGGTCATCGTGATCGTAGTCGTGGTGGCCGGCCTCTATGTTGCGAACCGCTATTGGATCAAGCCGGCGTTGTCTAAACACGCTGCAACCGCAGCGGTCTCCGGCGGTAAATATCAAGCGGCGCCCGCCTTCACCATAACGGACATCAAAGGCCAGAAGTTGAGCCTCGATAGCTTCCGGGGCAAGGTGGTGCTGCTCAATTTCTGGGCCACCTGGTGCGGTCCCTGCCGGGACGAAATCCCCGGCTTCGTTCAGTTGCAGCAGAAGTACGGCCCGCAAGGGTTTCAGATCCTTGGCATTTCGATGGATTACACCCCCGCTCCCGTGGGTCCGTTCTATAACGAGTTCCACATGAACTATCCCGTTGCCATGGGCAACGCGAAGCTGGGCGCGCTCTACGGCGGCATCTACGGCTTACCCACCAGTTTCCTGATTGGCCGCGACGGCCGGATTTATGACGCTGTGCCCGGCGAGGTCGATAAGGCGCGATGGGAAGGTGAGATTCAGACCCTGCTGGCGCAGAATCCGAACCAGGAGGCAAAAAATTTTAAGCCCGCCGGACAATCCGCCGAGGTGGCGGTGGAAACACCCGCGGAAGCGAACTCCGCCATCCCGGGCGTTGATGTGACCAAGCTCAGCAAGACCGAGGTCGCCCAGTACAAAGATAAGCTGAGCAAGCAAAAATGCACCTGCGGCTGCAACATGAGCGTGCTTCAGTGCCGCATGGATGACAGCCTCTGCGCCGTAAGCCGCGATATGGCCAAGGCCGAGCTCGCCAAACTGCAAAAAGCCAGCCCCACTATCTAGTGTCGTGCCACCGAAATTCATTGAATAAGCCAGCTCCGCAGGAGCGGCAGAATATAGCCCACGGCGCGAGCCGTGGGTTCGCACAGTGTCCCCCTCCTCCCTTCCCTTCTCCCGCCCGAGCGGGAGAGGGGCGCCGAAGGCGGGGTAAGGCCCATTGATCCCAGGGCTTCCGAGTCTGTGGGCCAACTGCTGTTGTAGCGGCGGCCTCTGGCCGCCGGTCTTTATTTTTCAAGTGATTCGGGCTCATAGAGCGCCGCTACAGCGCCTTTTCCGGCGTTTTCACACAGACTCTTCAACCCCGCTCTTCTTCCCGGCGAATGAAAATAAAGTGTCTCATTTGTCTCATTCGTCTCTTGAGTCTGCGGTAGAATAGGAGTTGCTCCCTGCGCCAGGCGCCAAGGTGGCCAGCCGAGACCGTCCCCAGGGCAGGAATCAGGGGAAATGATGCAAGTGATAGAAAACAAGATGGCAGTTAGGCGTTTGCCGGCTTCCCTCCGAGGCGTGAAGAGGGATAGCAGGGCAGCGAAAAATAAAAGGATTGTTTTACTTTTTGTAAGTTGCTGAAAAAAAGAGTCGAAACCGGAACCAACCGGACTCTAATATTGGTGAAATCGTTGCAACTGACTGAATCCAAAGGAGAAAAATGAGTTCCGGTATGCTCCGGAGACATTCGCAAGAAAATAAAAGCGATTACGGCTTCAGTCGGAGATTTTCTCCGCTTTGAGGACAAAAACCGCCGTTTTCTCCGCTTTGGGTCTGGTTCGTGACCGGGCTAAAATCCAAGTTACGGGCTTTTCCAGCTTCGTTCCGGTTCTTAATGTGATGGGCTGCGCTTCAACGTCGCGTGGTCGGCCAGCCGCCTAATCAGACCGGCTTGCATGTGAAGAGAATCTTCAATAATCTTAAATCACAAATGCTTCCCGAAACGGACAAAACGCGGCGGCGATCCACGCGGCGCACAGGCGCGGCGCCCCGCTTGAGGCTGATGGACGCTCTCCGCTGGAGCCCCGCAATTTCGCTCCTGGTAGCCTGCGTGTTCATGCTCTTCTTTTCTTCTCGTCCGGCATACGCATTAGGCCGCAATTATGCGGTGCGGCAAGTCGCCCCCAATACCTTCGTATGGGTACCCGACGACGTGATGGATCAAAACGGCGACCCGTACTTCAGCCGGGCCGGCAACGTGGGTTTTGTGATTACTTCTGAAGGCGTGGTGGTGGTTAACGCGGCGAACAACCCGTTCCACGCCGGCGAAATCCTCTATGAAATCCGCCAGCGCACGCAGCTTCCCGTTCGTCTCGTCATTGACCTGGGACCGCAGGGGGATGAGATGCTGGGCAACGAGGTCTTCGCCGAGCAGCGCGCCACCATCATTTCCACGTCTGCCGCCGAATCCGAGATGCAGGTCTACCAACGCGACATCGAGCGAAGGTTGACTTTCGACCCCGAGCTTCCTGCCCGCATGAGGGGCATCCACTTTACCCTGCCCGGGCAGACATTTCAGAACCAATCCGTGCTGAATTTGGGCGGGACGGAAATCCGCATGACCTCTATGAACTGCGGGCTGCCGGGTGAGACAGACGGGGACGCGGTGGTCTACTTGCCTCAGCAAAAAGTGCTCTTCCTCGGCGACCTCTACGTGAAAGGGTTTGTGCCGCAGGTCGGTTCGCGTGACGTTGGGCGCTGGATCAGCGTCCTCGGCCAGATGGGAAAATGGGACGTTACGACTTATGTCCCAGGCCACGGCGACCCCGGGCCGAAATCAGATTTGGCGAACTTCAGAGGATTTCTGGAATGGCTGGATGCTGGCGTCACGGCGGGCGTTCAGCAAGGAAAGTCTTTCTCTGACGTGGAACAGCGGCTGCTCACTTCAAGCGCCTTCAACCTGCTTGCCCTCGATCTTGCTCCCAAAACTATCGCGGCGGTCTACAACCAGATCGTCCACGCCCGCTCGGCGCATTTGAATGCCGGGCGCCCGGCTGGCCCTGCCAATCAACACCTGGTTTTGCCGGGTTCTCCCTCGCCCGGAAGCGTGCGAGGTTTTGCGAACCCTCCAACCTCTCATGAGTGAATAAAGCCAACAGCAGCGGGCGCGCCGGAATGCGATCCATGGCGCGAAAAGCCATGAAAAAACAACGGCATCTTACAAAGACGCCAAGGCGCAAAGAAAGCGCAAAGTGGAACTTTCTTAATTTCTTTGCGCCCTTTGCAGCTTTGCGCCTTGGCGAGATGTTTCTTGGTTTCGCCCCACGCTATTGCCGCATGACAGGAAGGACCAAGGCCGATGGGTGCGCGGCGTCATGATAAATCGTGTTGGTGGCCTTCACCCAGCGCGTGCCTGCCTCCGGGCTTTCGCGCGTGTTCAAGTTGCGGTCGAAGCGCGGGAAATTGCTGCTGGAGACGTCAAGCCGCAGGCGATGTCCCGCCAGGAAATCGTTGCTCGTGGCCCACAGATCGATGGTGAATTTATAAATCTTGCCGGGGGTCATGAATTCCGGCTTTTCCATGGAATCCCTGTAACGCGCGCGAATAATGCCATCGGTGATGTTGCGCGCAAAGCCATCCGGACCCACGTCGGTCAGCATGGCGGTGAAGTCCGTGTCGGGCGCCGAGGAGCTTGCGTAGAGCACAAGACGCACGGGGCCGGTCACCACAAAATCGTGCGTGAAAACAGGCGTTGAGAAAACCAGCGCGTCTTTCCGCGCTTCGTTGGACCGCTGATCGCGCGCGCCAGGCTCCAAATGGTCGCTGTCACAGCAGAGCCTGCCGCCGAGGGTGGGGACGGGATTCGAAGGATCGTAGACAAAGCGGTCGGCAGGCTCCTTTGCCGGAGCGGCTGCGCTCAGCGCGCCGTCTCCCGAGGCGGAGTTGGCTTTGCCCTCCGAATGCAGATAGAATCGGGTGGCGCGCGCATCGGGCGGAGGCCACGCCGCCGCCTCACGCCATTCGTCGCGGCCCATCTCAAAATACTTCACAGGCTTTTCCTGGGCCATGCCGTTCTGAATTACCTTGAAGAGGTAATCGTACCAGCGGATCATCAGGCCGTTGATATCGGGCACGGCCTGCGCGCCGAAATCGACATCGCCTACTTTGCGTCCCATCCCGGCATGCCCGCCCACAATGATGAGCAGCCGCTGCCCGTTCCGCGCCGCTTCGGTTCCGCCGCGCGCTTTGATGCCCATGTAGTTGCGCAGCGTTCCGTCGAGGAACAGGTCATACCATCCTCCGATGTGAAAAGCAGGCACACGAATGCGCGAGTAATCGGCCTCGATCGACCATTGCTTCCAGTAAGCGTCGTAATTGGGGTGGCGAAGCCAGTCGAGATAGTAAGGAGCAAGTCCCTCGAGTCCGCTCATTCCGAGCGTGGCGGGAGCGGGAAACAGCGAGAAATGATCGAGCGGGAGCGTCTTCGCGTAATTCATGGCGTCCGTTGCCTGGGCCACGCGGCGGTCGAGGGTGTTCTGCGCCAACCCGGCCGCCCAGGACTCGTCAAACCATTGCGTGAAGGCGCCTCCCTGATAGGTCCAGTTGCGATGATAGTTGGAAGCGGTCACGGTCGGGAAAATGCCCGCGAGGTGGGGCGGATGCGCGATGGCCGCAAGCATCTGCGTAGCGCCCACATACGACCCGCCAAACATGCCGACCTTGCCATTCGAGTAAGGCAGCTTGGCGGCCCATTCGACGGTGTCGTAGCCGTCGGCGGACTCGTGCTTGAACGTATACCACTCGCCTTCGGAAGCGTAGCGGCCCCGGCAATCCTGGATGATGACAATGTATCCGTGCCCGGCGGCGTTGTAGGCGGTTTCGACTTCGTTGGCCTTGTTGTAAGGCGTGCGTTCGAGCAACACCGGAAACGCGCCAGACGCATCGGGGCGGTAAATGTCCGCGCGCAAAACCACTCCATCCCTCATTCGGACGGGCGCGTTTTGCTGGATGATAACGTTGTCATGCTGGGCTATGGCAAGCGCCGCGCAGGCCACAACCGGGATCACTGTTCCAAGCAGGACTGCAAATACTCTTTTCATGATGGCTTCCTGGCTCAATGGATTGGAAATGCGAATGACGAATATAAAGCAACCGTGGTGAATGTCAACCCAGAGTTCTTTCTAGCCGGTTGCTGGCGGCGCTTCCGCGTTTCGCGCGATATCGTCCGCAGCGCGCGCGAGAGGCACATCACGGCCCTCCCCGCCTTGGAGCGCCCAGAACCGGGAGGCCATCCCTGGCGTGCGTTGCAAGGCTTCGCGGAGGCTCTCAACCGGCTCACACTCGCCGTCATCAGCCAGGGCAAAAGTTCCAAAGTGAATTCCCATGCTGGTCTTCGCGCCCATCACTTGAGCCGCCTGAACAGCCTGCTCCGGAGAGATGTGTACTGGCGACATGAACCACGCGGGCCGGTAGGCGCCAATAGGAAGCAGAGCCAGACGAACGGGGGCGAATTTGCGGGCGATCTGCTCAAAGTGCGGTCCATAGCCGGTGTCGCCCGCAAAGTAAATGCTGCCGGCGGCCGCCTCCAGCACGTAACCACACCAGAGCGTGTTGTTCCGGTCGCGCAGCCCGCGCATCGAAAAGTGCCGGGCTGGAACGGCGTTGACGCGGAGACTCGAAGACAAGCTGTAAGCGTTCCACCAATCCAGCTCAATCGCGCGGCCAAGCCGCTTCGATTCGATCAGCGCGCGAACGCCGAGCGGCGCTACGAAAAGCGGCGCGTGCGTCTTTGCGAGCCTTCGAAGGGTTGGGAGATCCAGATGATCGTAATGGTTATGACTCAGCAGGACGAAGTCGATCCGCGGCAGGTCTTCAAAGCGAAGGCCGGGCGGCCGGTGGCGCTCCGGGCCGAGCCAAGAGACAGGCCCCGCCCGCTTCGACCAGACCGGATCGGTAAGAATATTCAAACCCTCGGTCTGGATCAGCGTCGTCGAGTGATTGATGAAAGTAACTCGGAGGTTGTCGCCTTCGATGATGCGCGGCGGAGGCGGTCCAAATGAAGCTTCGGTGTGATTCTGCCAGCGGCCACGCTCGGAAGTGAGCCGCCAGCGCAGGAAGTCGCGGAATCCGCGTGGTTCCAAGAGACCGGAGTTGAAAAACCGTTTGCCATCGAAATGATCTGAACGGGGGCCGTAATACCTGGGACCGGCAAACGGATCAAGAGCGTAAGCTAATATGAAACAAAGTGAAGCGGCGACCGCCCCATCAATCATCCGCGGCATCCTCCTCCTGTCATTTTCATGCCCTGAAGCGCCAACGTCAGGCAAGAATTATTTCTCAGCCCGGCGGCAGGCGTCTTCATGGCGCCGCCGGCGTCATAGCAGACCGCGCGCTCGCGCCGCACACTGCTTCGATCCCTTCCTCAATTACATCGTATACCCGCCGCAGCTCCTCGACGGTGATGGCGTAGGGTGGAAGGATATAAATCACGTTGCCAAGCGGCCGCAGCAGAACGCCCCGTTCGAGAAAAAATTTGTAAAGGGCCGGCCGCACACTCGAAAGATACCCCGCATCCACCACATCAAGCTCGATCGCCGCGACCGTGCCGATCATGCGGGCCTCAGCCACCAGGGGATGCGTTTTGAAACGCTTGATTTCCCGGCGGTGCGTTTGTTCGATGGCGGCGATACGCTCAAAGACAGGCTCAGTGCGGAAAATTTCGAGGTTCGCCAGCGCAGCCGCGCAGGAGATTGGATTCCCCGTATAGGAATGGCCGTGGAAAAAAGTGTTGCAGCGGTCGGGTTTAGTGAACGCCTCGAAGACCCGGCGTGTACAGGCGGTTACACCCAGCGGAAGAAAGCCGCCCGTGAGGCCTTTCGAGAGGCACATGAGATCGGGCTCGATGCCTGCGATTTCCGAGGCAAACATGCGCCCGCAACGGCCAAAGCCGGTAAGGACTTCGTCGGCGATGAGAAGCGCATCATAGCGCGTTGTGATTTCTCGAACGCATTCGAGGAACTCTGGCGGATGGACGATCATCCCTCCCGCCCCCTGAAGAAGCGGCTCGACAATGACGGCCGCCACCTCGCTCGCGCGCTTTTCGAGAAGCTGTTCAAGACTCTGGCTGCACTCTATCGAGCACGTATCACGCCGCTTGCCAACCGGGCAGCGCAGGCAATACGCCGAATGGGCTCTGTAGACAGGGAAAAGCATCTCCTTGAATGGCGCAGTGAAAGTCGACTCGGCGCTGACAGACATGGCGCCCACGGTGTCTCCATGATAGGCGTGGTCGAGGGCGACGATGCGCCTCTTTTCAGGCCGTCCCTGATTGGCCCAGAATTGCACAGCCATCTTGAGCCCCACTTCGACTGCCGTCGATCCATCATCGGAAAAGAACATCTGGTCGAGCGAGTGCGGCAGCACGTCGGCCAGGCGGGCGGCAAGTTCTTCCGCTTTCGGGTGCGTAAACCCTGCGTAGATCACCTGCTCAAGCCGCGCCGCTTGTTCAGCGATGGCAGCCGCGATTCGCGGGTGAGCGTGCCCGTGCAGCGTTACCCACCACGACGAGATCGCGTCAATCAGGCGCCGGCCATCCGCCGTATAAAGGTACGCGCCTTCGGCCCGCTCGATCGAAACCGGCGCAGGGTCAAGCGTAGGGTGAGTGTAGGGATGCCAAATCTGCATAAGATGATCTTTGCGGGCGCCGCAAAGCGACATCAACGACAGTTCAAGTTATTTGAAACCGCCTCTGTCGAATTTAGTCTCAAAAACTTCGAGCAGAGCCGTCCGGTTGATTGCAGCGAGCCACGGAACATGACCGATCACCGGAGCGTCTCCGTGACGCTCAATCGCGCGCCGGTTTTCGTTGTTCTCAGGCCCAAGCATCACGACGCCGCGGACTTCAGCGCCTGCTTGCCGCAGCGCCGCGAGCGTGAGCAGCGTGTGGTTGATCGTCCCAAGCGATGTCCGGGAAGCAACGACCACCGGCAGGCCAAGGCTTCGGATGAGGTCAGCGATGGTTTCTTTTTCATTGAGCGGTGTCAGCACGCCGCCGGCCCCTTCAACAACCAGCGGTGTATCTTCGCGCGCCGCCGGAATTTGGATCTCATTCAAATTAATCTCCACACCAGCCTGGCGCGCGGCAAGATGAGGCGAGACCGGCGGATCGAAGCAATAGCACTCGGGCAGCGTGCGGCTTTCGGGGATTTCCGACCAGCGCATCACCGCCTGCCTGTCGGTCCCTTCGCACGCGCCGCTTTGGACGGGCTTCCAGTAAACGCCATCCAGCGCCGCGGTCAGCAAAGCGGAGAGCACCGTCTTTCCCACGTTGGTGTCCGTGCCGGTTATAAAGAGTCGACGCTTCATGGGCGGCTACCGCATGAAGCGTTTCGCGCCGAGGCGCAAGTTGCGGCTAATACCTCCGCGATTCGTCCGGTGGCTTCTATCGGAAGATTTGCGTTCATCGAGATTCGAAGCCTCGCAGTCCCTTCGGGGACGGTTGGCGGACGAATGGCCCGAATGGCAAACCCGGCGCGCTGGAGGTTTTCCGCCGCTTCGAGCGTGTCTTCATTCGAGCCAAGGATCACAGGGATGATTTGCGAGTTCGACGATCCCGTGGTCAGCCCGGCATCCTGGAGACCGGTGCGAAGCGCCGCGCTGACGGAGCGCAACCGATTCCGTTCCTCTCCGGCGGCGCGCACTAGCGCGAGGGAGGTGCGAATCTGATGCGCCATATACGGCGGCAAAGCGGTCGAGAAAATGAAGGTGCGGGCGCGATTCACCAGGAATTGTTTCAGCCCGGCGGAGCACGCGACAAATGCTCCGCAGCTTGCCAATGCTTTCCCGCAGGGGAAGACGGTGGCAAGCGCAAATCGTGAAAGGCCTGCTTCGGCCAGCAGCCCGCGCCCTTCGGGGCCGGAAACGCCCACCGAATGCGCCTCATCCACGATCAACGCCGCGCCGTATTGCGCCGCCAGCGCCGCGAGATCATTGAGCGGGGCGCAGTCACCCTCCATACTGAAAATGCTTTCGGACACAATGAACTTCTCACCTGGCGCGCCGGATGATTCCCGCAGGCGCTGTTCAAGGAAATCAAGATCGAGGTGGGGAAAAATGATTTTCCTGGCGCGCGAAAGCCGGATGCCGTCAATAAGACTGGCATGGTTTGACTGGTCCGAAAAAACGAGGTCTTCGGGACGCAGCAGCGAGCCCAGCAACCCGAGGTTGGCCGCGTACCCGGAGCTAAAAAAAAGCGCCGCCTCGGCGCCCGCAAACGCCGCGAACTCCTCTTCAAGTTCCTCCCACGCCCGCGCATTTCCAGAGAGCAGGCGTGAGCCTGTAGAGGCCATTGCCTCGCCTTCCGCAATCGAGCGCAGCACAGCCTCGCGCAGTCGCGGGTCCCGCGAGAGACCGAGGTAATCATTCGACATCAGATCGATGCCGCAGAAGATCGACAAATGGCGGCGCTGCGAGTGGCCGTCAAGCGCGCAAAGCTCGCTCGCCAGCCGGGCAAGCGTCACGCCATTTGCGGGTTCACGCACGGCTCGTTGCCCTTAGCGCCCTCAGCCCAAGGTCGCGGAGTAAAAGGTCGTCTTCGTCACGGGCGGGATTGGGAGTGGTGAGCAGCTTCTCACCGGAAAAAATCGAGTTCGCGCCAGCCATAAAGCACAACGCGGCGGCTTCGCGCGTGAGCGAGCGGCGGCCGGCGCTCAGCCTTACTCTTGAGGCGGGCATCAGCAGACGCGCGCTGGCGATGGTGCGCGCCAAGTCGAGCGGATCTGCGGCCTCGGCGCCTGCGAGAGGCGTGCCTTCGACGCGGACGAGCAGATTGATGGGCACGCTTTCCGGATGAGGATCAAGGCAGGCGAGTTGATGCAGCAATCCCGCGCGATCTTCCGCGGACTCACCCATGCCGATGATGCCTCCGCAGCATACCGTGATGCCTGCGGCGCGAACGTGATCGAGCGTCCGCAACCTATCCTCATAGCGGCGGGTGGTGATGATCTCGCCATAGTATTCAGGTGATGTATCGAGGTTGTGATTGTAAGCGGTGAGCCCCGCTTCAGCGAGCCGGTGAGCCTGGCGCTCGTTAATCATGCCCAGCGTGCAACAGACCTCCATGCCCAGCGCCGCCACCGCCCGCACCATCTCAAGGACGCGGTCAAAATCCCTGCCGTCACGCGCCTCGCGCCACGCCGCGCCCATGCAGAAACGGGTGGCGCCCTCGGCTCGCGCGCGCTCCGCCTCACGCCGAACGCCGTCAACAGGCATCAGCGACCCGGCTCCAACAGCCGTATCGTAGCGGGCGCTCTGCGGGCAATACGCGCAATCCTCCGGGCATCCGCCGGTTTTTATCGAGAGCAGGCGGCACAGTTGGACCTCTCCCGGCGCGTGGAACTTCCGGTGAACCTGCTGCGCCTGAAAAACGAGGTCGAGAAGCGGCTGGTCATAGACAGAGCGGACTTCCTCTCGCGTCCAATCGTGACGCAGAGGGCAAGGGATTGAATTGAGAAGCGGGAAACCGGCCAATGAAATTTGCTCCTTCGGACATCTGGCGCCAGAACGGCGGGCTTCAGGATTTTGGGGTCTTGCTTCCATCGAGTTCCCGCGCAAAGAGGTCATAGCCGGGATTAGGAGGAAAGATGCCCGCCAGCCACATCATCCGTTCTCGAAGCTGCTGCACGGGCAGATAATCCTGACCCACGCGGATTTGAACGTCGTGCCAGAGGCCGTGCATATATTCGGTCAGAGTGCCCGTCAGAGAAACGTCAACGTATTGTCCAAGCCGCTTTGTTGCGCGCGAGCTAGCGCCGTTGCGTAATTTCAAAAATGCAGCCTTCGCGTTGAGCGCCTCCTTATCGATCTCGCCTCGGACTCCCAACGCCGCTTCTTTGTCGAGAAGCGCGGCATAGCCGCTCAATTCCTCGTGGGTCATCTTTGGAAGGGCTATCTGCGCGATACTTGCCAAAAGCTCAAAACCTGTGTCGTGAGCGTCGAGCTCCCGGCAGGCCAGCGCCAGATTCAGGAATCCTTGCTCCTCAACCCACACGGCGGTGTGGGTCTCGCCGGGCGGCTTTGCCAGGCATATGGAATCGCCCGCGTCAAAACATCCAATATAAGGCACGATGAGCACCTGCACCTTACCTAATCTTTCGGCCAAAGAGGAAGGTACGGCGCGCGCTGGCTCCCTGACCATGGTGCGGTCTTCGGCCGGGGTCAGGTGAACTCCGGAGAAGAGCCCCCATCCGTGCGCGAGGTTCGACACCGGACCCATCGGGTCGCGGATGTATTCGTTTACCGGAATGATTTCTTTCGTGGCCGTTAGCGATACGTTCATGGAATATCACTTCCGCGAAACTCGAGAACCCCTATTGACCGGGCGCCGGGTCTGCGGCAAGAGTCATTCTGGAAGATTCTATGGCTCCTGTCCAGTGCTGTCCGCGCGGGTTCTCCCTTATTCAATCGGCAGAGAGTGTGGCGAGGTTGAATGCCGCGCGGCCGGAATCGAGAGGCTCTTCAACAATTCCGTAGAGCCGGCCTTCATGCGCGCGATTCACCCGCACCTCAGCCAGCCGGTTTGGTCCAATCCGGCATTCTGGCAGAGAAATGGCCACGAAGTTACTGCTCAGAGCGGTAGTCTCGCCGTCCCCCCGATCAGCCTTATCGGCCCGCTCAGCCCGGCCAGAAAGAGTCACCGCAGAAAGCGTTCTCCCTATTTGCGTGGCAAGAAAGGTCTGCCGCTTCCGGCCGATCACGGCCCTGATCTCGGCGCTCCGCTCGTGCGCAATGCGGCCATTCACCTGGTCCGCGCACGCCGCGGCAGGCGTTGACGGGCGGGATGAGTAAGGGAAAATATGAAGATAAGTGAAGGACAGCGATTCGATGAACCGCGCGCTCTCGGCGTGGTCGCGATCGGTCTCGCCGGGAAACCCGGTCATCACGTCGGCGCCGATCCCGCAGTTCGGCATGGACTCGCGAATCGCCAGAATGCGCTCGGCGTACTGGGCCGCCCAATACCGGCGGTTCATCTGGCGAAGGATGCGGTCGCTCCCGCTTTGCAGAGGAACGTGAAAATGATCCGCCAGGCGCGGCTCCGCAGCCACCAGGCGAATCAGCGCCGGGTGGACGTCCATCGGCTCAATGGAGCTGATGCGAATGCGGCGAATGCCCGTTTCCGCCAGGATTCGTTCGAGAAGACCCATAAATGTGATGCTGCGGCCCAGGTCGCGGCCGTAGCCGCCGAGGTTGATTCCCGACAGAACCACTTCGTTGGCCCCGCCCCCTTCTAGGCTGCGAATCTGCTCGATCACCTGACCGGGCGGCAGGCTGCGGCTTCGCCCGCGAACCGCCGGAATAATGCAGAACGAGCAGCGCGCAGCGCACCCATCCTGAATCTTCAAGGTGGGGCGCGTGCGGCCGTCGGGGAAAACGGGCAGAAAGTGAAATTCGGGCGTTACCTCGCCCACCCAAATTTTTGCATCATCGTTGTTAGTGACGGGATCGAGTTGACCGGGGGCGCAGAAAGCGGAGGTCTGCTCAACGGCAGGGTCGCCGCCGTCCGCTGAAAGGGTAGGGTCTTGCAGTATTTCGGGGATGCGGTGCTTATGGGAATTCCCCACCACCCAGGCCACCCCTTCGAGCGCGGCGATTTCCGCGGGCGTCCGCTGAGCGTAACAGCCGGTCACCAGAATCTTACAGCGGGAGTTTTCGCGGTGAATGCGCCGGATGGTCTGCCGGATTTCCGCGTCCGCCGCCGCCGTAACGGTGCACGTATTGAGAATGGCGACGTCGCACGAGTCCGGCGCCTCGGCCAGGCCTGACTCGATCAACTGGCGCTTGAGCGCCGCGCCGTCGGCCTGGCTCGCGCGGCAGCCAAAATTGAGCAGCGAAAAGGTTGTCATCACAGTGTTCCCATTCTAGCGTAGGCGGGGATAACCTTCCAATCGGCCTCTTGCCCGGGCTTGTACGGGACAAAAACGGCGGCGGCGCGCGCAGCCAATATTTTGACAATTGCATGACCTTAAGCGGCACAATTATTCCCAAACACGGGTATGCTGAAGGTGCTGGACCCTTAGCAGGTTGCTGAAAAACCCCGTGTGAACAGAGGTGCGGCGACTTTACGCCGCCATAAGTCGAATGATTTCAATACGGGCTGGCGGGATAAACCCGCCGCTACGAGTTTTCCAGCAACCTGTTAGATCAGGAAACTCTGCGGCCCTTTCCAAAATCGGAAAACCGCAGGGCCTAAATTCCCGTCCTGTGCTACAAAGAGGAAGCGAGCTTGAGAAAGGAAGCCTTCATCGCTTGTGTATTCGCGCTCGCCCTGACTCTGTGGTTCTGCAGCCGGAATGCGGCGGCCGCCTTCGCCACGCCGCTTGACGCGGGCTATCACGAGATGTACGACCTTCATTTTGATCAGGCTCGCAGCGACTTTGAACAGTGGCATACGCTGCACCCCGCT
>JBOGJY010000164.1:0-22140 GCA_050745325.1 Terriglobia bacterium | reverse complement strand
GCCTACGAATGGTCGCCTGACGGCAAGAAGATCGCCTACCTCCAGCTTAATGACGCGCCCGTGCCCGAATATCCGCTCACCCGCTTCCTTAAAGACCATGTCAGCATTTTCGAGCAGCGGTATCCGCAGCCCGGCGACCCCAATCCTGTGGCCTCCATGCGCATTGTGCAAGTGAATGGCCGCGGCCGGGAGCAGACCTTTCGCCTGAGTGGTGGAGATGAATACATCGTCCCGTCATTTCTGTGGGCGCCCGATTCAAAAATGGTTTGTTTTCTGACCCTCAACCGCGACCAAACGCGCGAAACGGTCCGCCTGTGGGATGGGAAGACAGAGCAGAATCCCGTGGTCGAGACTGACCCCTATTGGATCAACAACGTGGAGGCGCCGCAATTCGTGGACGGAGGACAGGAGTTCCTGTGGCTTTCCGAGCGCGACGGCTGGAACCACCTCTACCTCTACACGCGAAGCGGAAAGCTGGTAAGGGCGCTCACGAGCGGCGATTGGATGATCGACCACCCGATGTTTCAGAATGTGCCATCGTACCAAATCTCCCAAGTGGACCAGTTGGGTCAAGTGGGCCAAGCAGGTCAAGCGGAAGGAGCGAAAGACTGGGTCTACTTTGAGTCAACGAAACCGGACCCGCGCGAGCGGCAGCTCGACCGCGTCCGGCTGGACGGGACCGGCTTCGAACAACTCACACACAAGCACGGGACGCACGCGCTCACTCTGTCTCCAGACGGGCGCTACCTGATCGACCAGTTCTCGTCGATCAACACGCCGCCCGAGGTCAGGCTGCTTAAATCAGACGGAACCTACGTTGCCACGATTGATAAGCCTGTAAATCAACTTGCGGAGTATGCGCTCGGCCAAACGGAATTTGTGACTCTCCGGGCTTCGGATGGCTCTACGCTCTACGGGCGGCTGACGAAGCCGCCGGACTTCGATGCGGAGAAACAATATCCGGTGATCGTTGATGTTTACGGCGGGCCTGGCGTCGAGATCGTGCGTAATCAATGGAACGCCACGTCATGGATGGATCAGCTATTCGCGGAGCACGGCTTCCTGGTATGGTCCCTTGATAACCACGGATCGGAGGGGCGCGGCCATGCGTGGGAGACAGTGATCTTCAAAGACATGGGCAAGCGTGAGCTGGCGGATCAATTGAAGGGCGTAGACTTTCTCAAGTCGCGGCCCTACGTTGACGCCTCGCGCCTGGGTATTTTTGGCTGGTCCTATGGCGGTTATATGACGCTCTACGCGCTCACGCGCGCGCCCGATGTTTTCAAGTGCGGCGTTACCGGCGCTCCGGTGACGGACTGGCATTACTACGACTCGATCTATACCGAACGCTACATGCGAACCCCGGATAAAAACGCACAAGGCTACCAGGATTCGTCTGACGTCGCGGCCGCGGGCCGCCTGCGCGCAAAGCTCTTGCTGATCCACGGCGTCGCGGACGACAACGTGCACTTGATGAACACCATCAATTTCATCAACGCCCTGATCGAGAATAGAATCCCATACCAGATCTACTTGCAGCCGTCGCAGAAACACGGCTTCAGCGACGCGGCGGCCATCTGGTACCGGAATGAAAGAATCTTTCAGTTTTTTATGCGCAACCTGTAACAATTGACTGATTGAGTGATTTGGTGATTGTGTGATTGAAAAGGCCCGTGGTTAGTTGCTCGTTGTCGATGGCGGGTAGGGGCGCTCGATGCGCGCCGAAATGGCGGCGGTCACAAACCACCGCCACAGAAGCGTAGCTTCCGCCTGGCGGGCCCAGGAGGAACTATGGCGCGTATCAGAAGCTTGATCCCCTCGCGGCTGAACCGGCAATCGCTTGAGCACTCGGCTCGCACGACGTTGGCAGCGGTGATTTCGCTGCTTGTCGCCCGCGCCCTCAAGCTCCCGGAGGCATACTGGGCGCCCATCACAACGCTGGTGGTCACGCAGTCATCAACAGTAGGAGCGGCGTTGCCCATCAGCGCGCAGCGGTTCGCCGGAACCGCTCTCGGAGCCGTCATGGGAGCTTTCCTTGCCACTTTGTTCGGGCCGGGAATGGTGGCGTTTGGAGTTGGCGTGCTGCTGGCCGGAATGATCTGCGTGCTGCTGCGCCTGGAGAGAAGCGCGTATCGTTTCACCGGAATCACGATAGCGATTGTCGTGCTTGTGGCGCGCGCAAGCCCGCCGTGGATCATAGCCGTTCATCGATTTGTCGAGGTCTCGATAGGGATCGCTGTGGGGCTTGGGATTACGGCGCTGTGGCCGGAACGTCCACAAGTGGCCGGTCAATCGCCTAATCAATAAATCGATCGACCTATTTTTGGGGGCTTCTATGCGGTCGGGGTTACTCTTAATTTTCGCCGGTTTGGCGCTGGTTTTGCAGCCTGGCTTGGCTCAATCGCCAGCGCCGCTGACTGGCTATTCGCCGTCCGATTCGCAAGCCGAACAGCAATGGGAGGCCAAGTTTAAGGCCATACCAGACCCGGGAAACATCAGCGAGTATGACAAGTATCTCTCTGCCTGGCCGCACAATGCCGGCACGGAACGGGACCACCAAAATGCTCGATGGATTCTGAATAAATTCAAGCAATGGGGTTGGGACGCGCACATTGAAACATTCTACGTTTTGCTGCCCTGGCCGAAGGAGCGGCTGGTGGAGATGATCTCACCCACTGTCTTCAAAGCGAGCCTCGAAGAGCCGCCCATTGCGGTCGATCCCACCTCCAGCCAACAAAAGGAACAACTGCCCACCTACAATATGTACTCTGCCGATGGCGACGTTACCGCGCCCTTAGTTTATGTGAACTACGGCACGGAATCAGATTACAAGACACTTGCCCGGATGGGGATTTCCGTAAAAGGCGCTATCGTGATTGCGCGCTACGGCCAGGTGTGGCGCGGCCTGAAGCCCAAGCTTGCCGGCGAGCATGGCGCCGTGGGATGCCTGATTTATTCCGACCCGCGCGACGACGGATACTGGCGAGGCAACGTGTTCCCCAAAGGGCCGTGGCGGCCGGGCGAAGGCGTTCAGCGGGGCAGCGTGATGGATATGATTATTTATCCGGGCGATCCGCTGACTCCCGGCCGGGGCGCCACAAAAAACGCCAAGCGCCTAGCTTTGAAAGACGCGGCAACAATCACCAAGATTCCAGTACTTCCGCTCTCTTACGCCGACGCTCAACCGCTGCTGGCCGCACTCACCGGACCCGTCGCCCCGGAGGGCTGGCGCGGCGCACTGCCGATCACCTATCACGTAGGACCGGGGCCTGCAAAGGTACATCTGAAGATTCTTTCCGACTGGGGCATCCGGCCTATCGATGATGTTATTGCGAAGATTTCCGGCGCCACCCATCCCAATGAATGGGTCATCCGTGGAAATCATCACGACGCCTGGGTGAACGGAGCGCAAGACCCGCTCTCCGGCCTGACGGCGGAGCTTGAAGAGGCTCGCGCGCTAGGCCAGATGGTGAAGCAAGGCTGGAAGCCCAAGCGGACCATTATCTATTGCGCGTGGGACGGTGAAGAGCCGGCGCTCCTGGGATCAACCGAGTGGGCCGAAGAGCACGCGGCTGAGTTGCAACAGCACGCCGTAGCTTATATTAATTCCGATTCGAACGGCCGGGGTTATCTTGAAGCCTCGGGGTCACCGTCGCTTCAACAATTCATCGACGGCGTTGCGAATAGCATTCAGGATCCGGAAAAAGGAATTTCCGTTGAAAAAAGACTGTTTCTCCGGCGAATCTCCATTGCCAAGACGGATGCGGAGCGGAATAAGCTGCGACAGGCGCACGAACTCCAGATTGGAGTGCTCGGCTCTGGCTCAGACTATTCTGCCTTTATTGACCATCTTGGTATTCCATCGCTTGACTTGGGCTATGGCGGCGTGGCGGATGGAGGCATTTACCACTCGATTTACGACGATTATTATTGGTACTCTCACTTTGGCGATCCCGGCTTTGTTTATGGGAAGACGCTTGCCCAAACCGTCGGCGCCGCCGTGATGCGCCTGGTTGATGCGGATTTGCTGCCGTTTAATTTTAAAGATCTCGCCAGCGCCGCGACGGACTATGTCAATCAAGTAAGAACAGACATGAGCAATGAGCGCAATAGAATACGCGAGCAGGACCTCGAAATTACCGACGGCGTCTATGCGGCCACCGCCGACCCACGCCAGCACGAGGCGCCGCCCCAAATAGAAACGTCTCCGCCTTTCCTGAATTTTGCGCCGCTCGAAAACGCCGTGGCGAATCTGGAGCGCAGCGCCAAAGCCTATCATGCAGCAGCCGACCGGGCTCAGGCTGATAGCAGCGCGCCGCTGGCCCGCGCTTCACTCGATCAAGTAAACCGCATTCTGCAGGGAAGCGAGCGTGGATTGACACTGCCAGCCGGTTTGCCAAAACGGCCTTGGTACAAGAATGAGCTTTATGCGCCGGGGCTCTACCTGGGCTACGGAGCGCAGACGCTCCCGGCGATTCATGAGGAGATCGAGCAAAAAGACTGGAAACAGGCCGACGAGGAGATCGTAGCAGTCAGCCAGGTTGTGGACCACGAAGCGGCCCTCATCCAATCCGCTGCAACCGCGCTTGAGCAGGCAATTCATTGAGCAGTATAATTGTGGCGGCTCACCGTGCGGCGCCGGGCAAGTTCGAAATCGATTGTCCTAAAGCGGTATGGTTATTCGTTTGAAACAAATCAATTCGGAATTTTGAACCCGATACTTCAGAATGAAATATCAAGAGTGGCGACCTGGGCGTCACACATACAATCTTAGAAACCTCGCGTAAATTAAAAGGAGAGAACTATGAGACGCTATGGCATCACAACATTAACCCTAGCCCTGAGTCTTGCGCTGGCGGGGACCGTGCTGGCCCAGCGCAACGCTCGTGGTAATACCAAGATTGAGGTTAACAGCCAGACGGTATCGATCGACTACGGACGCCCCTCGCTGCACGGGCGGAGCATTACCGATATGCTGGGCAAGCTGAACGCAGGAGGGTTTTGGCGGTTGGGCGCCGATTCTTCCACAACGTTCAAGACCGGAACAGACTTGAAGTTTGGCGATGTCACGGTGCCCAAGGGCACATACAGCCTGTGGGCGCAGAAGGCCTCAGAGAACAGTTGGAAACTGGTCTTCAACACGCAACACGGCCAGTGGGGAACCCAGCACGACACAACAAAAGACGCCTACTTCGTGCCTTTAACCGAGGCGAAAGCGGCGACTTCGCAGGACCTGGTCACAATTGCACTTTCGAAAGAAGCAGACAACGGAGGGATGTTCGACGTTGTCTGGGGTGATCTTGAGCTTACAGCTCATTTCACCGCGCAATAGCGCAGCATTGAGAGCAGTCGGCCGCTGCCACCTTTTTGCCAGCCGATGGAGCGCAGCAGTTACCCTTGGGTTCCACGCTATGCCTACCCTGGATGATTCAAGAAGCGATTGGCGTTAGCGGAAGGGCGGGGTTTTTAACCCGGCAAAAACGGCGGCTCCTTCGCCTTCCCGGTTTCGCGCTGCGAGCGGCTTGCTCGAACCAGCCGCTCGCGCCGCGAAGTGGGCCTGTTCTACTTGTTCCACTAACCTCATGATCTTTCTCGCAAGTTGCGAGACCGCAGCCTGATCGAACCTCGCCACGGAAAACCAGCGAAACGGCGCTCCGGCTAGCTTTCCCTGGAATTCAAAACATTCCACCCGGATGGACCGGTAAGTAATCGTATGCCGCGTCGTCCCGAGCTTTTGCCCAAGGTAAAGGGACAACACAGGCTGCGCGGCGAACTTCTCCGTTAGCCGGTCCAACGCCTCCTGGCGCGTTCCCCCAAAAGCTGAAGGGAAGTTCCAGAGGTCCTCAAGCAGACCTTCTTCGAGACCACTCGTCAGCGCAACATTGCCATCCTTGCGGATGATCGCTGCGGCAAGATAACGCAGCTCCGCGGCGCGCCGTGGCCGGGGAATCGGGAACGACTCAGGCTTACCCATTGCGAAAGCATCGCACATCCTGCGAAGAGGACACCTGGAACAGCGCGGGGCACGAGGCAGGCACACGGTCTGCCCGAGTTCCATCATGGCCTGGTTGAATGCGCCTGGCTTGCGACGGGAAAGCAACTTCACGAGGCGCCGCTCGACCTGCGCGCGAAAGTTAGGCTGATGAACGTTGCCACTCAATGCGTAGGAGCGCGCCACAACGCGCGCCACGTTGCCATCGAGCGCCGCAAAAGGTTTTCCGTAGGCAATGCTGAGCACAGCGCAGGCGGTATAATGACCCACGCCGGGCAGCGTCCTGGCCTCGTCGTAGCTCGCAGGAAAGCGGCCGCCAAAATCATTCACGATCTTTTGAGCGGCGAGGTGAAGGTGGCGGGCGCGGCGATAATAGCCAAGACCTGACCAGAGCGCAGCAACGCTTTCAAATGAAGCGCGGGCCAGATGGCCGGCGGTTGGGAAGGCGCGAAGGAATCGGTCATAATAGGGAATCACCGTTGCAACCTGAGTTTGTTGCAACATGATTTCAGAAACCCAAATGGCATAGGGATCATTCGCGCCACGCCAGGGAAGCGCGCGCGCGTTCGCGCCATACCATTTCAGCAGCGCCCGGCGCGCAGCCAGAGCGCGGCCTTTCCCGGAAAGAGAATTCATGGCCTATCAGAACCTGAAAGAATTCATCGCGCGTCTCGAGCGGGAGAACGAGCTGAAGCGCATCCATACGCCGGTAGACGTCGATCTGGAAATCACGGAAATTACCGATCGCGTGAGCAAAGCCGGCGGCCCGGCCCTGCTCTTTGAAAAGCCGCGCTCGGTCAAAGATAACACGGATTATACAATGCCATTGCTGATCAATACTTTCGGCGCACGGAAGAGAGTTGAAATGGCGCTCGGCGTGGATTCCCTCGACAGCGTAAGCCGCCGAATTGAAGACCTGCTTGAGATGAAACCACCCGCCGGACTTTTGGATAAGGTGAAAATGCTGCCTAAACTCGCCGAGATGGGCTCGTTTTTTCCAAAGGAAGTTAAAGACGGGCCGGTGAAATCGGTGATCGAGAAGGAGAAGTTCTCGCTATCCGAATTCCCAGTGATGAAGTGCTGGCCGCAGGATGGCGGGCGCTTTATCACCCTGCCCATGGTAATCACGCGCAGTCCGAAAACGGGCCGGCGAAATGTAGGCTGCTATCGAATGCAGGTTTTCGACGAACGAACAACCGGCATGCATTGGCAAATTCACAAGGGGGGCGCCGAGCACTTCCGATGGCTCGACCGGCAGGGCAAGGGACGCCGGATGGAGGTCGCGGTCGCGCTGGGGGCTGACCCGGTCACGATGCTTTCGGCAATCCTCCCGCTGCCCGAGAATCTGGACGAGTTCCTGTTCGCTGGATTTCTTCGCCAGCAAGCTGTTGAATTGGTGAAATGCGAGACGGTTGACCTTGAGGCGCCCGCCAATGCGGAGATCGTCTTAGAAGGCTATGTCGATTTGGACGACCTGCGCACCGAAGGCCCGTTTGGCGACCACACCGGCTATTATTCGCTTGAAGATAGTTTCCCGGCGTTTCATCTCACTTGTATAACTCGCCGCAAAGATCCCGTTTTCGTCTCCACCATCGTCGGGCCGCCACCGATGGAAGACTATTGGATGGGCTATGCGGTTGAACGCATTTTCCTGCCTCTGATGCGGATGCAAATGCCGGAGGTGGCGGACATGCACATGCCCCCCGAAGGAGTTTTCCATAACCTGATGATCGTCGCCATTCGCAAGAGTTATCCTGGCCACGCGCGCAAAGTGATGAACGCAATATGGGGCCTTCCGGGCGCCATGTTTACCAAGTGTCTTGTCGTAGTCGACCACGACGTCGATGTGCACAACCTGCACGAAGTCGTCTGGAAAGCTTTGAACCACATCGACCCGGAGCGCGACATTCAGTTCATGCTCGGCCCTGTCGATCAGCTCGAACACGCTTCACGGCTGCCAAATTTCGGATCGAAGATGGGAGTGGATGCGACCCACAAGTGGCCGAGCGAAGGATTTACGCGCCCCTGGCCTGACGAGATCAAGATGAATGAAGAAACCCGGAAAAGAATTGACCAAATTTGGAAGAGCCTGGGGCTGGAACACTAACCACTCTCCGCACCGCAGAAAAACTCAGGATAAGGGCGGTCTTGCGGCCGCCCCCTGGCATGGTGAACCGGAATAAAGCAACTGGATTCTGTTTACGAATGCTTGAACATGAGGCGGTCTCGCTGGCCACTCAGGTCAATCTCAGTAATCTGGCGGACGTGGTTGTCAGGGCTGGAGTAATAGATTTCCGTCTGGCCGTTTTTCTTTGCCTCCGCCACAATTTTTACCGGGGTTGTACCAATAAGCTTTCCGTTTTTGTAGAACATTGCCTCAGGATTCTGCGAGGCCGTATTGACGGCCATCTTATAATTGCCCGGCGGTAACGTCACATTGCTGCCGATTTGGCCGTGATAAATGACACTAATATTCTCGCCTTTTGCGAATATCAGACCCGTGGCGAATATCAACGCCACTGTGGCGCCCAGCAGGGATTTAGTAACTATCGTCCTTTTCATTTTGCTTGAACTCCTTTCCGCGCTAAAATTGTCAACACTTGTGTGATGGCGCGCGAACGGAGTTTCGTTGCCTGGAACGGAAGACCGAAGGGCCACTTCGGCCTAACCCAAAGCCCACCGGCTCGCGTTCCCACGCACCACCCAACAGCTTCCAACCCGCTTTATGGAGATTCCACTGAGTTTGCGCGCATCGGCAAGCTGCGCTATTCCCCGCCCCGCGACGGCGGACCGGCTCTTCAGAGAACCTATCACCATCGGCGAGTAAAACCAGAACACACGATCCACGAGATTGCGGTCAAAAAAACTACCCAGCGTTTCAGCGCCGCCCTCAACCATCACGCTGAGAATACCGCGCACGGCAAGTTTTTTAAGAAGCGGTTCCAACGGCGTCTGCTTCCCGGAAAACGGCCAAATCTCCGCGCCAGCGTCTTCAAGAAGCTTTCGTTTTTGAATGCTGCTGGTGGTTGTGGTGGCAATGATGCAATGGCCCGCCGCAAGAACCCGCGCCCGAAGCGGAATACGAAGGCGGGAGTCCAGCACGATGCGCCACGGATCCTGGGCTCCTTTGATACGCGGTCCAAGCTGCGGGTCGTCGGCAAGAATGGTGTTGATTCCCACCAGCACGGCTTGATGTTGAGCGCGAAGCTCGCGCGCGCGCCGGCGGGCTGCCGCATCCGTGATCCATTGTGATTCCCCAATGCGCGTCGCAATTTTGCCATCAAGGCTCGTCGCAACCTTTACGGTGACAAACGGAAGTCCCGTGCGCCTGAACTTGAAGTAGACCTCGTTGAGCGCCCGCGCTTCCGCTTGCAAGACGCCTTGCTTGATTTCAATTCCGTTGTGCTTCAGGACGGCGGCGCCGCGGCCGCTTACCGCAGGATTAGGATCGCGCACGGCGTAAACTACACGGCGAATTCCCGCCCGCAGGATCGCATCCGTACAAGGAGGTGTGCGGCCAAAGTGGGGACAAGGCTCAAGATTAACGTAGAGCGTGGCGTTCCGCGTCCGCGCGCCAGCCTCGGCCAAGGCTTCGACCTCGGCATGATTCGCGCCGGGTCCATAGTGAAAACCGCGGCCAACGATCGCGCCATCTTGTGCGATCACGCAGCCCACCCAAGGGTTCGGGTAAGGAAGCGTTTTGCTCTGGCGCGCCAGGCGCAGAGTCTCGCGCATGTAGTCTTCATCGGGGCGCCCGCCGCTCATTGAGGCCATGGTTCGTTACTGCACTTTGCTCAGCAAGTGTCCCAGCTTATCCTTTTTCACTTTGAGATAAGCGTGGTTGCTTTTTCGAGGGGTCGTTTCGAGGGGAATCCGCTTCAGGATACGCAGCCCATAGCGCTCGATGCCGCGGATTTTTTGCGGGTTATTCGTTAGCAGATGAATCTTGCGCACGCCCAGGTCCGCGAGAATCTGCGCGCCCACAGAATAATCACGCATATCCGCCGGCAGGCCCAGGCGCTCGTTCGCCTGCACGGTATCGAGTCCCTTATCCTGCAAGGCGTAGGCGCGGATCTTATTGGTCAGCCCGATGCCCCGGCCCTCCTGGCTAAGATAAAGGATCACCCCCTCGCCGTTATCCGCGACTTTGCGCATGGCGGACATCAGTTGTTCCCGGCAGTCACAACGGATCGAGTGGAGGGTGTCACCCGTCAGGCACTGCGAATGCACCCGGACGAGCGTCGGACGGCTGGACAGCACGCGGCCCATTACGAGCGCCACGTGTTCGCGGTTTTGCGAAGGGACGCTATAGACGTAGGCGGTAAAGCGGCCGAATTCGGTGGGCAAATTTGCGCTGGCGACGCGCTCAACCAGCTTCTCCGTGTTCTTCCGGTATTCGATTAACTGCTCGATGGTGATGATCTTCAGCCTAAAGCGCCGGGCCAGATCCTGCAGATTTTTCGTATTGGCGGCCTTGCCCTCGTCGTCCAAGATTTCACACATCACGCCCACGGGGGAAAAGCCGGCAAGCCGCGCGAGATCTACCGCCGCTTCCGTATGGCCGGGACGGTCGAGCACTCCGCCGGCTCGCGCTCGCACCGGAAACACGTGGCCCGGCCTCACGAGGTCATAAGACGCTGAGCGCGGATTCGCCAGTACGCGAACCGCGGCGGCGCGGTCGGCGGCTGAGATTCCAGTGGTCACGCCCTTGCGCGCGTCGACCGAAACGGTGAAGTTACAACCGAAAGGCTGTGTGTTCTCTTCCTCCGGCACCATTGAACTCAGACCCAGCTTGAGCGCGCGCTCGCGGCGGAGCGCCGCACAAATAAGGCCGCCGCCGCGCCGGATCATAAAATTGAGGTCGCGGGCTGTGGCCTTCTGCGCGGCCATCACCAAGTCCGCTTCATTTTCGCGTTCTGAGCTGTCGCACACGATCACCATGCGTCCCTGACGAATGTCTTTCACCGCGTCCTCAATGCCAGAGCCCTGGAGCTTCACTTTGATTCCTCGATCCGGCCGAGGCTCGCGAGCGCCGCCAAAGCGGATTGCGCGGCCTCAAACCCTTTGTTCAACCGGTTGTTCGCCGCGCGCGCGAGTGCGTCGCGGCGGTTCTTGGTGGCAAGAACTTCAAAAATAACCGGAAGGTTGAATTTCAGCGAAACTTCCATGACGCCTCTCGCGCATTCGTTCGCCACCAATTCGAAATGCAAGGTCTCGCCCCGGATGACAGCGCCCAACGCGATCAAAACGTCGAACCGCTTGCGGGCCGCCAGCCGTTGCGCGGCCAGCGGAATCTCGAAACATCCCGGAACATTGTGACGCTCAACTTGATCCGCCCGGAGGCCCGCCTCTTTCAATCCCTCTAGGCATTTCGCCTCCAGGCTTCGCGTGATTTCATCGTTGTATTCGGCGCGAATAATCGCAATCCGCGCCCTCCGCAATTGTCTCGGGCTCAAAGACCGCGGAGCGATTTCTGTGAGCGGCATTTTTCTTTTCATCGGGCCAGAAGTTTCTCGGTGTACTTCGCAATAACGTCAACTTCAATGTTCACGCGGCTGCCGCGACCCTTTCGCCCAAGCGTAGTGCGGCCCAGCGTATATTCGAGCAACGAGACCGTGAACCGGTCTCGAAGGGCGCTTGCCACCGTCAAGCTGACACCATCGACAGCGACCGAACCTTTTTCCACGATATAGCGCAAAATGCCCCGCGCCGCCGCAAACTCGTAAATCGCCGCCGCGCCGTCTTGGCGAACCCGCAGGATTCGGGCCGTCGCGTCAACGTGCCCCTGCACGAGGTGCCCTCCGATCAAGCTCTGCAAGGTAAGGCTGCGTTCGAGGTTAACCATGCTGCCGGAGCGCAAATCCCCGAGCGTGCTGCGGCGGAGGGTCTCAGGCATATAGATGACCTTAAACGCCCCAAGGTTCACCGTCTGAACGGTTGAGCAAACGCCTTCGACGCAGACACTCTCGCTTTCCCGCAACCGCCAGCCCCGCGGCTTGCGAATGGCCACGCTCCGGCGCCCGGGCAGGTCCTCGATGGCTACAATCGAGCTTGTTGTCTCAACAATACCGCTGAACACGGCGCTATGGCGCAATCTCCCCGAATGCGTTCAATCCCGGCTGAAAAATGAAGTTTCACGCAAGGCCGGCAGCGTGAGGGGCTATTCGTGAGCCGGAATTCCAAGACCACCTTGGCTTCGCCGCGCACATGGCGCGCTCCTGGCCCGCGATACCCGCCTGTGGTGGTGTCGCAGTTTCGGGTGTAGCGGCGGGTTTACCCCGCCATACGTGGCGGCATAAAGCCGCCTCTACATCAAACTGAGACACTACCCAGGCTGCTTTTATTAACTGTAATCACCTCAAGTTTAGCATAATGGAGCGATGCGCCACTGAGCTGGCTCCCGCCGCCCTATCGTTGGATTTCTAGACGTGGCCGCCTGCTCCTCGAAGGGGACCAACAGAAATAGCCGTGGTTTCACCCGGGGTCACGAACGGAGAAGGCCGCGGCACCAGCGCCTTTTCCGGAGTTTTCACATAGCCCCGTCAGGGGCGGAAGAATGTAGCCCAGGGCGGAAGCCCTGGGATCAAACGGCCCTCACCCCGCCTCCGGCGCCCCTCTCCCGCGCGGGCGGGAGAGGGGAAGGGGGAGAGGGCCAAATCGGCAACCCACGGCTTGCGCCGTGGGCTACATTCTGCCGCTCCTTCGGAGCTGGTTTGGCGAACTTCGGCCCCTCCGGGGTTGCCGTATGATATTCATGGTTCACGTTCCTTGGGTTCCACCCACGCCACCACGACTCGTAGCTCTGAAGCGCCGCCCCACTGGCCATCTTGAAAAAAAAAGACAGACGTGTTTCAGTAAGTCAGGGTGGCTTAAGAAGTAGTGGCAAGCCAGCCTTCCCAGATGACTCTGGTTTTACGATGACTGTGCAACACCGCGTTTTGTTCGGTAGTGGGTCAGTTTGCGGCGTAGCGGCGGGTTTACCCCGCCATATTATAGCGGCATGAAGCCGCCTCTACGTCAAACTGACCCACTGCCTTTTTTTCCTATCTCTTGTTTCCCGAGGGTGGACTTGATGGCTGTGCTGAACGAGAAGTACCAAAAGATCGAAATTATCGAGCGCAAGGACCACAGCGCCGAGCTTTGGTCGATTCGCGCCCGCGCGCAAGAAAAGCTGAACTTCAAGCCCGGCCAGTATGCCACGCTGGCGGTGGAGCAGAATCACCGCATGGTTCAGCGCGCTTACTCCATCGTCTCAAGCCCTCTCGAAAACGAGCTCGAGTTTTTCTTCGAGCTGGTTCCCGAAGGCGAGCTGACTCCGCTGCTTTTCAAGGGCCGGGTGGGGGACTCGCTCTGGATGCGGCGGCAGGCGAAGGGCCTGTTCACGCTCGACGCGGCCAGCGGCCACACGAAGCACCTGCTATTGTGCACCGTCACCGGCGTCGCCCCCTACGTCAGCATGGCGCGCTCGCTGGCAAAGCAGGAAAACGATGGAAAGCCGCCTGGGCAGGAACTGATCCTGGTTCAGGCTGCGAGCCGTTCCTGGGAATTCGCCTATTCGGAGGAGCTCGGCGCGCTTGCGGCGCAGTCCCCTTGGCTCCACTACATTCCGGCGGTGAGCAGACCGTGGGAAGACGCCGGCTGGAAAGGAGAAGTTGGCCGCGTCGACGACATCACGCGAAAGTATCTGGACTCTTTCCGCCTCGATCCGTCGAACACAAGCGTATACCTGTGCGGCCACCCGCAAATGATCGAAAACTGCAAAGGCATACTGAAGCGCCGGGGATTTCCCAAAGAGTCGGTGCGCGAAGAAATCTATTGGATCCCGGCAAAACCGGCGCCTGTAGAGGCCAAGGTGTAACGCTTGTCCGCTCAATTAACGGTTCTCTTCATGCCTCTAACCCCAATACTGTTCACTTAAGCTCAGCGCGTCATTCCGCTGCCGCAAATTTGCCTGTCATCCTGAGCGCAGCGAAGGATCAGTTTGTAAATCAGTGGGAAAAGCAGATTCTTCGCTGCGCTCAGAATGACAGACGCTTGCATGGGTCGTTCCACAGCAATATTCTGCTTAAGTGAACAGTGTTGAGGCTAACCCACGATGTCTTCGCCGCCATCCACGCGGATCACGTTGCCCGTCATCCAATGCGTCTTATCGCTCATCAGCGCCACGATGGCCGAAGCCACGTCTTCCGGCGTGGTGAGGCGGCCGCCCGGGTTGCGGAGTGTCGCAAGCTCCGCCAGTTGTTCGAAACCAGGAATGGCCTTTGCGCCCGGCGTCGCCGTCACGCCCGCCTGGATGGAATTCGCGGTGATGCCATAAGGCATCAACTCGTAAGCAAGCTGGCGGATGTTTGATTCAAGCACCGCCTTTGCCGCCGACACGGCCCCGTAATTCGGAATCACGCTATGCCCGCCCGCGCTGGTCATGGCATAGATGCGGCTTCCCTTTCGCAGCATCTTGCGGCGCATCATTTCCTGCGCCCAATAGACCAGGTTGCTCGCCATCACGTCGAGCGTCATTTCAATCTGGGCCGGCGTAAGCGCCTGGCTGGGTTCGGCGGTAATGTAAGGCTGAAGCGAGCCGAAAGCGATGCTATGCAGGAAGACCTTTACAAAATGATCACCGCCTTTCTCCTTCCAGTGCGCCTCGATCTGGTCAAGAACGCCCGAGCGTTTCTCCGGGTCTGCGGCATTCTTGTTAAAGAACTGAACGTCGCGGCCCATGGCGCTTATTTTTTGGACGATTTCATTCACTCGCGCCATCGCTTGGCGCCGGTCGAAATGCACGCCGAAGATGTTCAGCCCCTCGCGCGCGAGCTCAAGGCTGGTGGCCTCGCCAAAACCGCTCGAAGAACCCACGATCAACGCCCACGGCGTGGGCGCGCTGCTTTCTGCCATGCAATTTTCCTTTCTCGAAAAGTAAGCTGTAGCGCCGCCTATTCGCCCGCCTTCTCTACTACGATGTGGCGCTCGTCTTCGCCCGCCACTTCGAGGCGGATGCGCACTAGCGGTCCCGGCGGGACCGGCCTTAGCTTCTCACCCCACTCAATCATGACCGTGGACGACGGGCCAAACAATTCGTCAAGGCCAAGCGATTCCGTCTCGCGTTCGCCTTCGACGCGGTAGAGGTCCACATGATAGACGGTTATTCCCTGCCCCGCGCCATCTTGCGGGTCAACCGGACGGTGTTGATGAGGCCGGTATTCATGCACCAAGGTGAACGACGGGCTGGTAACATCCTCTTCGCGCGCTGCGCCTAATCCGGCGGCAACGCCTTTGGTCAGAGTAGTCTTGCCGCTTCCAAGATCGCCTTCGAGCAACACCACGCTCGGCGGACGCAAGTCGCTGGCCAGCTTCCGGCCAAAGGCGATGGTCTCTTCCGGCGAGCGCGTCACAATATCATACAGCGTCATCAAAGCTCCCGTCACCCCGTTACGCCTGCCATAGTGAAATAAAGGCTTGCGGAATGGCTTCGAGCAAATCACCCGCGATCATCGAAGTCTCGCCCATCCGCCGGGCCGCAATGTCCCCAGCCATGCCGTGGAGATAGACCGCCGCCTCAACCACGCTCGAAACCTCGCGCGAGCCGTGCTGGGCCATCAGGCCAGCAATAAGGCCGGTGAGGCAGTCGCCCGTGCCGCCCGTCGCCATCCCCGGATTGCCCGTTGGATTCACCGCAACTTGGCCGCTGGGCGAGGCAATCAGCGTCCGCGCGCCTTTGAGCGCCAGGTATACGTTGTACTGCGTCGCAAATTCACGCGCTACTTCAATCCGGCGCTGCTGAATGTCCGCCGTGGCGAGCCCGGTAAGGCGCGCCATCTCACCGGGATGCGGCGTGAGCACTCGAACCCGTCCAGCCGCCTTGAGATCACCCATTCTACCGGCAAAAGCATTCAGCCCATCTGCGTCCAGTACCACCGGCGCCGGGCAGCGATTGACGAACTTGCGGATCATCTCAGCCGTCTCGGGATGGCTACCGAGGCCCGGTCCCACGGCAACCGCGGACTTGCCCTCTGCCAGCCTATCGAGCAGACCTTCATCGAGAGCGCGGAGCGCCACAGTTCCTGCTGGTGTTTCGGGCAGCGGCTCAGTCATGAACTCCATTCCGTGCGCGGCAACCGTGGGCAGGGCGCTTACCGCCGTGGCGACGGTCACCAAGCCCGCGCCGGCGCGCAACGCCGCCTTGGCCGCGAGCGCCGCAGCGCCGGTCTTCCCCACCGAGCCCGCGAGGATCAGCGCGTGGCCATACAAGCCCTTGTGCGAGTCTAGCTTGCGCGGAGCGGTGAGCCAGAGCAGATCTTCCCGGCGGATGAGGTTTAAGAAAAGGTCCGGGTCGTTTTCCATTTTTTCCCGGGGCGTGCCGATTTCCTCCACTTTCCATTCGCCCACTTGCTCGCACGCTGGCGGAAAAATATGAGCGTATTTCGGCGCGGTGAACGTTACGGAGGCCTCCGCATGAATACATTCGCCAATCAACTCACCGGTATCCGCCGAAATCCCGGAAGGTAAATCCACGGCGACGCGGCGGGCGCCGGAGATGCCGTTCAGGTCACGAACCACGTCCAGCAGAAAGCCATGCAAGGGTTTTGAGAGGCCGGTTCCAAGCAGCGCGTCCACAATTAGAGTGCTGCTACTCAGGCTGGGCCTGATCCTCAGCCATGCCTCTGAGTCGGGAACTATTTCCGGCGCGCCGGATTCGGCCAGCCGCGCGTAATTCACCGCCGCGTCGCCTTGAAGAGCGGTTGGCTCGGCGAAGAGCAACACGCGCGGACTTAAGCCGTCTTTGCGCAACAACCTTGCGACCACGAGGCCGTCACCGCCATTGTTGCCGCGTCCGCAAACCACCAGAATTTTCTGGGCGGCGAGCGGAGTGTAACGCGCGGTGAGAAATCGCACCACGCCCGCGCCGGCATTTTCCATCAAATCGAGGCTGGGAACACCCCACTGCTCGGTGGTCATCTGGTCGATGCGCTGCATTTGAGCCGCTGTCAAAATCTTCATAGATTCTTCAAACTTCCAAACCTGGCCTCAAAGAGTCAAGTTTGTTCCCTACCCGGATCCCGTCAAAGCCGGGAGTCTTGAGATAGCAACGTATAGTCTACCTGTGCCGCGGTTTCGCACCGGATGCAAAGGCTGCGGAGTTTGGACCCGACTTGTGTAGGGAACGCTGCGCTACAAAAATCAGCCCCAGATCTGGAGGGCGCTGCCTGCTGCGCCCACGAAAAGTCGCAGCGTTACAACAGCAAAACTCTGCGCCACAAAAACGGCGATTTAGACGTGAAAACCGAATCCGGACCGATGCCTCAATCGCCTTTGTTTTGTTACAAATGCCTCCGGTTTATAGTGGAAATTAAGTTATCTCCTTCATATTCAGTCGGTTGCAGCCATGATCGGGGTCATGCCGACGGGCGAACCGGACGGATGCCGGAATCGCCTTTATTTTGTCATACATCTCTCCGGTTCTGTGGAAATCTTCGATATCTCACTATTATTCACCATGATAAACCGATTTGTTAGAATATTAGAGTCCGGTTGGTTCCGGTTTGTTTTTTTAATGTTTAATTAGTTTCAATAAGTTACAAAGAACATTAGAAAGACAAAAACAATCCTTTTTTTCTGCGATTTTTTCTCCCCCGGCGCGATGGAACTCGATGCTCAATTATAACAATCCTGTTATCAATAAAGTGCGTCGTTATATCTTTCACAATTTTGCGCCCATTTAGGCAACCTCAAGCGCGGGAGCGTCTCCGCGCCTTTCCCCACCTGCTGTGGGACTGCGGCGTGACTCCATGAAATCACGGAACTTACACGGCGCTGGGCTATTTGGAGCGCGTAAGTTCCACTACCAACTGCCCATCTGAAATCAAAGAATTAGAAAAGCCGCAGAGTTTTAACCGCAAAACTCTGCGCCACAAAACCCGGGCGCTACCACCTTGGGACGCAGCTTGGTGCGCCATTAACAGCGGCGGCAAGCCACCCCACCAAAGCCTAGCACACCACTCTGAGAAGTTTGAGACAAACGAGGCAAATATGACGGTTTTTTCGCCACGCGGCCCTATTTTTACCACTTCTGGACCTTTTTTGATGTGGGACAAGTAGCCAATCCTATAGTTATCTAATATATTTAAATCTGTTGTCACAAAACTTTGCAACAACTGCGTCATTGTGCTAGTATCCACCTGAAAACAAGTGAATTGAAGCAAGTTGCCGGGGCGGAAAACCAAGCTTTCAAACTAAGTAGTTTAGAATGAAATACTTAATAGGAGTTAATAGGTTATCACCGGCGCTGGGAAGGGCAACCCTTGGGCAAGAGTCCGCGCTGCATTAATTATTAATGGTCGAGGTCGGCCCCTCCCTCGCAACCGAGCGAACGCCGGAAACATAAGCTTTCAGATTTGCACTTGAGCGATATCATCCACAGCCAGGAGCCCCATGCCGGGCAGGCAATTCAATCACACCAACTTCGCGCCACCACCCCCGCTTCATCATGGCGAAATAGCAAGTGGCAAACCATTCCAGGCCGAAACTTCTGTTCAACTTGCTCGATTTTTCAACTACATCCGGGTGGAAAAAGGTCTTTCCGAGAACACAATATCGAGTTACCGGCGCGACCTTATGAAGTTTGCCAAGTTTGCCGGGGCGCGGCCACCTGGCGAAATCGGCAGGGACGATATCCGCAAATTCATGAAGAGTTTGTACGACAATGGGTTGGGCGCCCGGTCGGTGGCGCGCCATCTGGTGTCGCTGCGAAACTTTTTCCGGTTTCTCTTGAAGGAAGGCCAGTTGGACCGCGACGTTACGGCCGAAATTGACGCCCCACAGATCGGCGTCAGCCTGCCGAAGCACCTCGCGGCGGACGAGGTAGACGCCTTGCTCCGGCAGCCCGACCCCTCCACCCCTGGCGGATTACGCGACAAGGCCATGCTTGAATTGCTCTACGCTACCGGAATGCGCGTCTCAGAGCTGGTGAGCCTTCGCAGCGCCGATTTAGACCAAAACATGGGCATTCTCCGTTGTCTGGGCAAGGGAAATAAGGAACGGCTGATCCCGGTCGGGAAATCCGCATTGAGCGCGGTGGAAACCTATCTTCGCCACGGGCGCAGCCAGTTTCTGAAGCGGGGCGAGACGCCTTACTTGTTTTTGAACCATCAAGGCAGGCGGCTTTCGCGGGTTGGCTTTTGGAAAATCATCAGCCGCTATGGACGGACAGCGGCCATAGCAATCCCAATCACGCCGCACGTGGTGCGGCACTCTTTCGCTACCCATTTGCTCGAACGGGGCGCGGACCTGCGGTCCATCCAGCTCATGCTGGGGCATAGCGATATTTCTACCACGCAAATCTATACGCACGTCATTAAAGAGCGGTTGAAGCAAGTTTATCAGGCATATCATCCACGAGCATAAGGAGCTTCGAGCGACGGGAGCCAGCTTTCGCAAAATTAGGCGCTTCAGTTTTGGGCAGGACGGGTGTAGCGCCGGGCTTCAGCCCGGCGAATACCGCCCTAATGGGCGGCGCTACGCCTGAAACTGGGATTACTAAAACCTGAAGCGGTGGCTGGCCACTGAACACTGAATGCGAAGCAGATGAGCGACTACAACTTTCTGATGGAAATCAGGCTTTCCCCTCTGCAGCTCCAGGCGCTGAATCACGTCAGCCGCGTGGCCGCCAGCCTGGGCGTAAACATTTACCTTGCGGGTGGCGCGGTGCGCGACCTGACCTGCGGGCAGAGTAACATCCGCAACCTTGACTTTGTGGCCGAAGGCAGCGTGCAGAAGATCGTGCGCGCCTTGGAATCCGGCGGCGCCAAAAAGCCCGCCCGGGAATTGCCGGGCGCTCCCCGCCCTCCCGCCGCGGTCGAGCTCGAACATTTTTATTTCGACGAGCGCCGCCAAGCCGCCACTCTCCACTTTGCCAATGGCGTCGAGGCGGAGATCGGAATATCACACCGCGAAGTTTATTCGAAGCCGGGACACCCACCCGAGATCGAAGCGGCGGGTATTTTTGATGATCTGCGTGGGCGCGATTTTTCCGCCAATGCGATGGCCATTTCGCTCCACCCCAACTCGCGCGGCCTGCTGCTTGACCCGACCAATGGGGCGCTTGACATCGAAAACAAGGAGTTGCGCGCGCTCCACAGCCGCAGCTTTTGCGAGGACCCATCGCGCATCTACCGCCTGCTCCGGCTCGCGCTGCGCCTTGGCTTCAAGGTTGAGGCCAAAACCGAAGCCTGGCTGCACGCGGCTTTGGAGGCCAAATGTTGGGAAGCTCTGACCCCATACCAGAAAGGGACGGAGCTGAGCGCGGCGCTTCATGAAGAGAACCCGGCGCGAGTGTTGAAGCTTTACTCCGACAAAGGAATTCTTCACGGGCTCGATAAGAGCCTGACTGCGGCGAAGATTCCGCGGGACCGGTTCGAAAAAATCCGCTCCGCCGCTCGCCAGATGCCCGGCGCCGATCCCTTCCTCGTTTACCTGGACGCGCTGGTTTCGAAGCTGCCCCCCGCCCATAGAGCTGGCCTGATACGCAGCGCCGTCAAAGACCCGAAGACGCTTAAGGTGGCGCTGGGTCTTGACGCGGAGGCGCACAAACTCGCCAAGGCGGTCACGAGCTCGAAAGCGCGCACGCCCAGCGCCGTCTACCAACTGCTCAACAGCCAGCCTCAGCCGCTGCTGCTCTATCTGCTGATGCATTTCCCGCAAGCTGCGGTTCAGAGCCGGATAAAAAACTTCCTCTTCAAATACCCCCAGGTGCGGGCAAAATTGCCCCGCGCGGAGCTGCAAGCCCTGGGGATTGAGCCCGGCGCGCGCTTTGAGAACATGATAAACGAGATCTTTCTTGCTGTTCTGGATGGCAAGATCAAGTCTCAGCCTCAAATGACGAAGGCTTTGCGCGAGATTGCTGGCGTGAAAGAACCGGAAAAGCCGCCGGCTGCGATCCCTAAAAGCCCGCCGGTGAAAGAGAAGGCTGTGGTCAAAGGAAAAAAACCGCAAAAGCGGTTGTAGCGGCGGCCAACCGCCGAGGGAGGTAGCGCAGCGTTTTGTTTTTAAAACTCTGCGGTTTTTGCTTTGATTAACACGAAAATGCCGCAGAGTTTTAACCGCAAAACTCTGCGCTACAAAAACCGACCCCAATCTGGAGTGCACAAGCTTGCTTGCGCTTTGTGGCGGCATGAAGCCGCCTCTACACCAAACTGAGCGATATCTTCATGAGCGATGACGGAATTCGTCACGGCCGGATTTTGAGGAAATCCAACGGCGTCATGATGAGCGCGATCGTCGTGCTCGCGGCTTTTCTGGCGCTTGCGGCAAAGCCCTTACTGGCTCAAAACGCCGGTCCGGCGCGCGACGCCTGGCAGCATCCCGAAGAAGTCATGGACGCGCTCGGCGTGCGCCGCGGCAGCGTTGTGGCCGACGTGGGCAGCGGAGAAGGCTATTTCACTTTTCATCTTGCGGACCGCGTGGGCGCCACCGGGCATGTCTACGCGGAAGACATCGTGCAGAGCCACCTCGATGTGATCCGGCGCGAAGCGGACCGCGAAGGTCTCAAACAGATTTCGACGGTTCTTGGCGAGCCGGACGATCCTCATTTAGCTTCGAACAGTTTGGATTTTATCATCGCGGTCGATACCTACCACGAATGGCGCGAACACGCCGCCATGCTCCATCATCTGTTCCTCGCGCTCAAGCCGGGCGGCATTTTTGGTCTGATGGATGGCGTCGCGCCAGCGGGGCTTCCGCGCGCTTATTACTATGAGCGCCATCGCATGCCCGAGCCGATGGAGCGCGCTGAGGTCACTGAAGCCGGGTTTCACTTCCTCCGCCGCGAGCGCGGGCTTACCAGGCCGAACGACGGCAAACAGTTTTACTTCCTGATTTTCCAAAAGCCGCAGTAACGTGGCTGCTTTAACCGGCGATCGTCCTGGTTTGCGGTTGTAGCGGCGGCGTTTCGCCGCCGAAACAATTGAAAGCAAAATCGGCGGCGGGGACGCCGCTACAGCGCCTTTTCCCTTTCTTACCCTCTCCCTCCGGGATTGGGCGGTTGTAGCGCAGAGTCTTGCTGTTGAAACTCTGCGGCTTTTCGTCGGGACCGCTAAAAAGCCGCAGGGTTAAACCCTACTCAAGTAGGGAACCCTGCGCTACAAGACGGGCGC
>JBOGJY010000163.1:0-3711 GCA_050745325.1 Terriglobia bacterium | reverse complement strand
TGCAATAGCCTCCAGGGACGAGGAAGATCAGAAGCCATTCGGGGGCGGACCCGGGAGGTCTCGGAAATTTCGCAAGGCTCAAATGGGTGACACCAGGTACCGGCTGCTAGAATCTAATTTAGGTGCGGTGCGAGGCGCAGGGTTTTCGCGATTTCCCCTGCTTGCCCGCCACCAAGGCGAATCGCGTCCGTGGCGGGACTCGCACCGGCCTTTCCCATAAGTTATTCGTTCCGCAATGCCACCAAGGGATTTACCGCGGCCGCCCGCCGCGCGGGAACAAAACCGGCAAGCAGAGCGATGAACACGAGCAAGCCACACACCGCGAGGTAAGTGGCAAGATCCATGGCCGTCACTCCGTAGAGAAACGACCTCAGCATTCGGGCAAGGGCCAGCGAAGCAAAAACCCCTACGGCGAGCCCCGCCATTGAACGGGATTGCTGGGCTGAACCCGTGACCAGCGAATCCATGGTCTGAATTTCACTAACCGGCACATTAGGATTCAAATCCCTCAACAACTCATCAATGCGCCCAGAGTGTTTCGAGAAAACCGATGCTGTTCATATGATAGATTTCCTCGCGGATGAGAGTAGGGTTGCCGAGCTTGCGCCGCGCCGCATAGCACGCCTCTTCCGGTTCCATGCCACGCGCCATGTTTTCGCGCGTCTCGATCTCAAGGTACGACTGAAGCTCGCGCCCGCGTTCTTCATGCCAATGCTTCCGGCGGAAAAATCGCATCCATCCCATGGCGTTACTCCGTCACCGGGCGCATCACGCGCGCGATGGCATGGGCGAGTTGCCGCCACCGGCTGGCTTGCTCGGCCAACTGCTTCCGGCCCAGCGGCGTCAGGCGGTAGTACCGGGCTTTGCGGTTGCGCTCGGAAGTGCCCCAGAACGAGGCGATCCAGCCGCGGTCTTCCAAACGATGCAGCGCCGGGTAGAGTGAGCCATGCTCGACTTGCAGCACGTCCTCGGACCTGCGCTCGATTGCGTGCGCAACGGTGTGCCCGTGCGCCGGGCCGACGACCAAGGTTTGCAGGATCAGCATATCGAGCGTCCCCTGCAGCAAATCTGCTTGTAACGGTTGTGTTCCTCGTTTGGGCATCTTGAAGGCTCAGCATACTCCCATAGATCATCTACCACAAGAGATAATTTAAATTCCGGTCAAGCAACAACAACCCCATTGTTACATGGCATAACAATAACAGTAGCAAGAAGGTAGTCTACCGATAAAACCGCCAAGCTAGTGTTGCGTTTTTCAAATACGTTTACTTGGTGCGGCGCCCTTTAGGGCGACATGCCGGGCGTAAAGCCCGGCGCTACAATTAAAGAACGCGCGCCGAATCAGTTATCACGATTTCCAAACGCAACACTAGTGTTATGTCACCGAAGTTCGTTGATGAAGTTCCCAATTTCCGGGGGCCGGGTTCAGATCCCCGTCAGGGGCGGAAGAATGTAGCCCAGGGCGGAAGCCCTGAGGTCACGCGGCCCTCCCCCGCCTTCGGCGCCCCTCTCCCGCGCGGGCGGGAGAGGGGCAGGGGGAGAGGGACACGATGCTAGCCCACGGCTCGCGCCGTGGGCTATATTCTACCGCTCCTGCGGAGCTGGCTTATTCAATGACTTGGTGTTACGACACTAGATCCTATTGAAGATTACATAATATAGCGGCGCTCTCTGAGCGCCGGAAAACCGGCGGCGGGGATGCCGCCGCTACAACCGCAGTTGTCACACAGACTCTAAAACCCCGCCCTCCTGGCATGGCGTTAAATTCATGAATAATCCTCCCTAGCCATATTTCCGGGTAAATCCTAGCCATTTGGCGGATGCGCCGGATGCGGAGGACTGCGTACACTCAATATCAAGTGAGCAGGTAGCGTGGACCCGCGCTTTTCAGGTCCGCGGCTGGGAATCCGGCGGGGGCGAGCCGCAGACCTCAAATACTGAGGTCTGCGCCGCAGGCTCACATTCACTGAAGGAAACTTGGAGGAACTCGATGGGCGATACAAACGTACTGCAAGAACTCTCAAATGCCACGGCGGCGGCGGTAGAGCAAGCGAGCCAGGCCGTTGTGGCCCTCAACTCGCGCCGCCACATGCTGACGGCCGGAGTACACTGGCGGGAGGGGCTGATTGTAACCGCAAACCATGCCGTGAGGCGGGAAGACGAAATCCAGGCCTTGTTGCCGGACGGGCGGACGGCGACCGCCACATTGGTTGGGCGCGATCCGAGCACCGATCTTGCCTTACTTCGCGCGCCATCGGCGGGCCTTGGACTCCCCGTGATGGGCGACCCGGCGGCGCTGAAGGTGGGTCATGTTGTTTTGGCGGTCGGGCGCGTTGAGACGGGCCCGCGCGCGAGCCTGGGTGTTATTGGCGTGCTCGGAGGCGCCTGGAAGACGTGGCAGGGTGGCCAGATTAATCAGCTCATCCGCCTGGGCTTCGAGCTTCACCCCACGCTTTCGGGTGGAATGCTAGCCGACGCCGCAGGCCGCTGCCTGGGCGTAAACACCACAGGACTGTCTCGCAGCCTCGGCGTTACAGTCCCAGCGGCGACGGTTGATCGCGTTGTCGGCCTGTTATTGGAAAAAGGTCGGATTCCACGCGGCTATCTTGGCGTAGGGCTTTGGCCCGTGGAAATACCGCCGGCGCTTCAATCGCGGCTTGCGCTACCAGAAACTCGGGGCTTGATTGTTCAGCACGTGGAAGCCGGTGGCAGCGCGGAAAAAGCGGGCATCCTGATGGGAGATATCCTCGTGCGCCTCAATTCCAAGCCCGCGACCGGCATCCGCGAGCTCCAGTCGCTGCTCTCCGCGGAGATTGTGGGAACGAGCGCCAAAGCCGTCGTGATCCGCGCCGGGGCCTTAGCCGAACTCGATATCCTGATTACGGAGCGGGCAAGCTAAAACGCCGCGTAAAGTTTGTGTGACGACTAAGGTTGTAGCGGCGGCCTCTGGCCGCCGGTTTTTAGAGAGTAAAGACCGGCGGCGAGGACGCCGCCGCTACAGCGCGTTATCACGCAGACAGCATAGCCGCAGGTGTGAGAAATTTCAGTTCATGCGGGGCGCACGAATGACCAGAGTTCTCATCGCCGCTGAATCCGAAATGGCGCGCAGAGGTTTGGAATCTATCCTGGCAGACGCTCCGTCGATAGAGCTGGTAGCCTCTTTGGATAGTCTAGCCGGCCTTGGCCGGTCAATCCAGCCGTCCGCGCCCGATGTTGTCGTGATCGTGGCGGAATCGGGCGTGGAAGAATTGCTCCAGGAGTTCGCGCCAGTGATGAGCGAATTGGCTTCACCACCGGCGTTCGTCGTTCTTGTTTCTGATCCCGCGCCCGCGCCCTCGCTCGACCTGCAGCGGGCTGGAACCGCCGCGCTGCTGCCCCTGGACGCGACCGCCGGGCAGGTTCTTGCATCTATTAACTCAGTGGCCGAGGGATTGATCGTCGTTCATCCGGCGATGATAGGCCCGGAAGCGGAGGGCTTTACGCCGCGGAGTCTTGACGGTCCGGCCCCCCAGTTGACGGCCCGCGAGCGCGAAATTCTCACCATGCTGGCCGAGGGCCTTGGCAACAAGGAGATTGCCTGGCGGCTGAAGATCTCGGAGCACACGGTAAAGTTTCATGTAAGCTCCATTTTCACCAAGCTCGACGTTTCTTCACGCGCCGAAGCCGTCAGTCTGGGCTTCCGCCTGGGATTAATCCTGATTTAGCGGGTTG
>JBOGJY010000162.1:0-5371 GCA_050745325.1 Terriglobia bacterium | reverse complement strand
GCAAGCAATCCTCCCTACGATTTTTGCCGGCGCCAGGGAGATGGTTGAAGCCGACCGCGCCCAGGGGGCGCGCGTGGTGCTGGTGACAGGCGAGGCGGATTTCGCGCTCGGCCCGGTAATGAGCTATTTTGGATTTGACGGCTTGATCGCAAACTCGCTGGTTTTTCACGATGGAGTAGCAACCGGCGCGGTTGTGTCTCCGTTGATTGCCGAAGAGTCAAAGGTGAAAGCCATGGTCTCCCTTTGCCAGCGGTACGATGCGGACATCCGGCGTGCGAAGGCATATTCTGACAGTTTCTCGGATGTGCCCATGCTCGAAGCCGTGGGTTATCCCTGCGCGGTAAACCCCGACCGGAGGTTGAGGAAGAAGGCCGAAGCTCGCGGCTGGCCTATCCGCGACCTTTCGAAGAGCGCCGGCCCCCGGACGCGCGCTAAACAAGGCAATCATGTCCACATATCTTGACGTGCCGCACGCCGAGCTCGACCGCCTGCTTCAAAGCACGGCGCCGGCGCCGAATGCCGTCGGGCGCGAAGCGCTGGTTTCATCCGAAGGCTGCGTGGTTGAACTTGATCAGGATTCGGCCGCGCGTTTGATGTGGTTCGGCGAGGACCTGCTTCGGGTGAAGATGCCCGCGGGCACGCGCGTGGTGTATCCCAAACCAACCATTCGCGGCCTCCGCGATCCAAAAGCCGCCATTCATTACGCCCTTGATCACCCGGAAGATATGGAGCCGCTGGATGCGCTCCTGAAGCCTGGGATGAAAGTTACAATCGCAATGGATGACATCTCGCTGCCTCTCCCTCCCATGCGGCGGCCGGATGTGCGCGAGCTCGTGCTGGCAATAGTGCTTGAGAAACTCAAGTCCAAGGGCGTTGAAGATTTTCACATCATCGTGGCGACGTCGTTCCACCGGCGGATGACGCCGCAGGAGATCCGTCATGCGGTTGGACCGCGTATCTTCCGCGAGTTGTTTCCCGGCCGCCTCTACAACCACGACGGCGAAGCGCCCGGCGGCATGGTGGATCTGGGCCTTACGGAGCACGGTGAGCATGTACGCTTGAACCGGCGCGCGGCGGAATCTGACTTGCTGATTTACGTGAATATCAACCTTGTGCCCATGGACGGCGGCAACAAGTCTGTGGGTGTCGGTTTGTGCGATTACGCGGCGCTGCAAGCGCATCACACGCCGCAGACGATCCTGAAATGCGACTCTTATTTCGATCACACCAAATCGGAAATGGGCCGCTCCTGTGACCGCATTGGGAGCATTGTCAATCAGCGCCTGAAGGTATTCCACATCGAAACCGTGCTGAACAACGCCATGTTTGACCCCAGGATGGCATTCTTCGTCAAGAACGAGGACCGCCATTCCGTATACGATCGCGCCCTGTTCAACGCCACCCGTTTGGGTTTAGGAATGTTGCCGCGCCCGCTCAAGCGCAAGATACTCTTCGCCATACCCGCGTTTTATGAAATGATCGCCGTCCACGCTGGAGCCACGCTTCCCGTACATGCGAAGACGCTTGCTTACTGTTACGCGCAATACTGCGTGCCCCTGGAAGGGCAGTCGGACGTGGTGGTTTACGGCATTCCATTTGTCTCGCCTTACAATGTGCATTCCATCCTCAATCCGCTGCTCGTCCAAGTCATGGCGCTCGGCTATTTCCACAATATGTACCGGGGAATGCCGGTTGTGAAGAAAAACGGCGCGCTCATCATAACGCATCCGCTCTATAACGATTTTGACCCGCGCCATCATCCTTCTTACATCGAGTTTTTCCATCGCATTTTGCCGGAGACGCGCGATTCGGTTGAGCTGCAGCGCAAGTACGAGGCGGAGTTCGCCCACAACCCGGACTATATCCGCATGTACCGGACCGGGAACGCTTACCACGGCGTGCATCCTTTTTATATGTGGTACTGGGGTGAAAACGGACGCGCCCACGTGGGCAAAGTGATTGTGGTGGGAGCGGAGAGCGCGCAGGCGGCGCGAACCATGGGATGGGAAACCGCGCGCACGATGGACGAGGCGCTTGCCCTGGCGCAGAGCCACGTGGGGCATAAGCCCAGCATTACCATGATGCATTTCGCTCCGATCCTGATGGCGGATGTGGCGGGGCGCTCCGAGACCGTTTAGGCTTACATGAATCGCATCCTGATTACCGGCGCCACCGGCTTCCTGGGAAGGCATCTGGTTGAGCAACTGAAGGCGCTAAATGAGGGAAGCGTTTTGCGTCTCCTGTCCCGGAGCCGGACGCCGTGGGATGACGACTCAGCCGCCGAGGTTGTGCGCGGCGACGTTACACGCGCTGAGGACGTGATGCGCGCCGCGGAAGAAGCAAGCGAAATTTATCATCTTGCGGGGATTGTTTCCCGCGACCCCAAAGATGCGCCGCTTCTCTATCGCACCCATATCGAGGGCGCGCGCAATGTGTGCGAGGCCGCAAGACAATGCGGCGCAGCCAAGATTGTAATGGTCTCTTCTTCAGGAACCATCGCCGTGGGTCCCGAGCCGGTCGCACACCGGGAGGATTCGGGTTACAAACACGACGCCGTCGCCGAATGGCCGTATTACTTAAGCAAAATCTTTGCTGAAAAATTGGCATTGGATTATCAACGGCGTTACGCGCTCCCCCTGGTTGTGGTAAACCCCAGCCTCCTTCTCGGACCTGGCGACGACCGGCAGTCATCAACCGGCGACGTGGCGCTGTTTCTGAAAGGCCAGATTCTGGCCGTTCCGCGCGGAGGGCTGAACTTTGTAGACGCGCGCGACGCCGCGCGTGGCTTAATCGCCGCCAGCCGTTTGGGGAAGCCGGGCGAAAGGTATTTATTGGGCGGCTCAAACTGGCCGTTTCAACGGATGATTGAGTCGGTAGCCAAGGCTGCGGGCCGCCGCGCGCCGAGGCTGAAACCGTCTCTTGGGTTTTCCTTGCTGAGCGCCCGCCTGCTGCGAGAGCTCTTCCCCCTGTTCGGCAAATCATTTGAGCTGGATGACGCCTCCATCAAGATGGCGGACCTGTTCTGGTACTGTGACTCCAGCAAAGCCCGCCGGGAGCTGGGCTTTCACACTCGAGACCCCATCGAAACCCTAAGAGATACCGTCCAAGACATCCGGTCGCGGCTGGCAAAGGGCAGGACGTCTTCACCCGTTCCCCGTCCAGCCTGCTTGAGTTTATGAATTCGCCACGCAAAATTGCCGCGATTATTAATCCTCACTCTGCGGGTGGGAGGACCGGAAGGCGCTGGCCCCAAATTGCGAGCCAGCTGGAACACCGGCTGGGCCCGGTGACCGCGGTGTTTACGGGGGGGCAGGGAGACGCCACCCGGCTCACCCGTGAATTACTTTCCCACGGATTCAACATGATTGCCGGCGTGGGCGGGGACGGCACTTTTAATGAAGTGGCTAACGGGTTTATTGAGGCGGATAAGCTAGTCCAGCCCGGAGCTTGTATGGGAATTATTCCAACCGGCACGGGAGGCGACTTTCAGCGCATGTTCGGCTTTTCGCCGCAGAACCGGACGAGTGACGCGATTGAGGCGCTGGCTACGGGTGAGCCTCACGCCATCGACATAGGGAAAGCGATTTTCCTGACCTCGCAAGGCCCGGCAGCCACACGATATTTTGTAAACCTGGTGAGCTTCGGCATGGGAGGGGCGGTGGCGGCGCGGTCGCGGAACTTCCTCGCGCCTCTCGGCGGCCGCGTAGCGTTCCTTTGGGCCACGGTTTGTGTGCTGCTGAGTTACCGGGGAAAAGAGGTAACGCTTTCGGTGGATGGCGCCCGCGAGTGGTCGCGCTACCGTGTGACCAATATTGCGTTGGGCAACGGCCGCTTTCACGGCGGCGGTATGCATCCGTGCCCCACGGCCATGCTGGATGACGGCGTGCTTGAAGTAACGGTTATCGAATACATGAATATGTTCCGGCTTCTTCGGGATATCCGCGTCCTCTACTCGGGGGAAATTTATACGCATCCAAAGATCCGCCATCTGCGCGGGACGCGAATTGAGGCTGCGTCAGCGGCGTACACCTGGATTGAGGTTGATGGTGAGCCGCTGGGCAGGCTGCCGCTTGAAATCACCGTTCTGCCCAGAGTGTTGCCCGTGATGGTCAGCAAGCCGATGAAGATGGCTGTGCTTGAAAGCTAAACCGGGCCGGAACTGGTGGGGGGAGAGGCGATACTCTTGAGCCTTCCCTCTAATTAGGCTTCGCCTCAGACCAACGAGTCGTGGCGCCGCCGCGAAGCGGTGGAACATCAGTAGCCGTGGGTGGAACCCACGGAACGTGAACCAAGGTCATCTCTCAGCAACCCCGGAGGAATTTTTGTAGCGGCGGCGGGGACGCCGCCGCTACAGCGCCTTTTCCGGCGTTTTCACACAAACCCTTCAGGGCCGGCTGCCCTCTCCGGCCGCAACCGTGGGTTTTACCCACGGCTATTTCTGTTGCTCCCCTTCGGGGAGCCGGAGCCGTCGGCGCAAAAAACTTGACTCATTCATATCAAGTTCTGAACTTCAAGACTTCTAGGTATGACGCCTACGGGTCTCTCACTCAGTGAGGTTGTGGCTCACCGCATAACGGACCAACTCACTGAAGCTATGAAACGAGAGTTTGCGCATGATAACCGCCCGGTGAGTCTCCGCCGTCTTCACGCTGATACCCAAGGCGGCGGCCACTTCCTTGTTGGTTTTCCCACTGGCCAGAAGCCGGATCACCTCGCATTGGCGCGGGGTTAGCGAGTCCGGAGGCGTCTTGCGGCGCGAACGAATCTTGCCCTTCTGGTAATCTTCCAGCATCATTTGTGAAACCCTGGAGGTGAAGTAGGGATGGCGCTGGCTGAGGGACGTGATGGCATCCACCAGGTCGCGGTCGAAATCGGACTTAAACACGTAACCGCGCACCCCGGCTTCCAGAAGGTCGCGCATGAGTTGAGGGGATTCGTCCATGGTGAGGATTAACACCTCGACTCCCGGAACCTGCTTCAGGATCTCGCGCGCCGCCTCCACTCCCTTGACCTCGGGCATGTTGGCGTCCAGAACCACAATGTCAGGTTTAAGCCGCTTGGCCTTATCGATCGCATCCCGCCCGGTGGCCGCCTCGCCGCAAACTTCCCAGGTTGGGTGATCTTGCAGCAGCGCCCGGATCCCCCGGCGCACAAGGTCGTGGTCGTCGGCTATTAGAATGCGCACTGTTTCCATGGAAATGCGTGCCCTCGAAAGCGAATGGGTGCGGGTTTAACTGTAGATGGGGTTTAGAGGGCGGGGGGTAATATTTCCGGGGGGGCGGGGGCGCCGGGCGGGGTGTGGGTAAACAGACCGGGGGCCGGGGCCGCCCGACCTGACAGGGGGGAGGCGCGGGGGGCGCGGCGGGGGGGG
>JBOGJY010000161.1:0-2570 GCA_050745325.1 Terriglobia bacterium | reverse complement strand
GAGCGGCTGGCCCTCCTTAGAGTCATTCGAGAGTCGCGGCCAGGGTCTGTATACGAGTTGGCCAAAATGACAGGGCGCAACCTGAAGACCATACAGACCGACTTGAAAATTCTGAAAAAGCACGGGCTGGTTCGATTTCGTGAGGTACAGGGCGCAGCGCACCGCATGGCCAAGGCGCCGGTAGCGCCCTACCGTGAAATTACCCTGAAAATCGCTATCTAGGCTTTTGACGTGAAAATGGACACGCTCATGCGGATGCAAACCTCATACGACATCGCCGAAACCCGCCAGCGCGAGAAGCAAATCCATGTCCGGCGAATCCAGCAGCTTGCCAGCATCCACGCATGAAGATGGTAGCCACGGTCAGTGCAGTCCTGACCGTGGGTTTGTGATCGTGTGCAAAGGCCCACGGTCAATCGGAGTACAATTGACCGTGGCTACCGGCTACGACGCCGCCTAACAGGTTGCTGAAAAGAGTGTAGCGGCGGGTTTACCCCGCTATATATGGCGGCATAAAGCCGCCTCTACATCAAACTGCGACACTACCGGGAAAAAGCAAGGGTCCCGGGCTCGCCTCTCGTCCCTTGTCCCTTGACTCTCGTCCCTCGTCTCACGACAAGAGACAAGCAAACTGCCCCTGCTGATGGATCAGAAACAGATGGAACGAGAGGAAGAAATGGGGCCCAAAGAGAGCTAAAACCAAAAAGGATTGTTTTACTTTTTTTAAGTTATTGAAAACAAAGAGTCGAAACCGGAACGAACCGGAACGAACCGGACTCTAATGTTGGTAAAATTACTGTAATCGACTGAATATGAAGGGGATAGCCGGATTGATCCGGTATAATAAGGCATATTGCACAAAATAAATGGGATTGCGGCTTCGGTCGGCTTTTGCTCCGGTCCAATCACCTCCGCGGGTTCACATCAACCGTCCCCGGTGAGGCGTACCAGGCGTGGGAATAGATCCTTCAGACGTGGGTACAGGTCGATAAAAATCTCGAACAACTCGTCATACCGCTCGAGCGTCTCGGGTTGCGGCTCAAAGAGGCGGCGAGGGCGGGCGTGCGCTTCCACCATTGAACTATGGGTTGTGATCAGGCCAGCGCCTTTCGCGGCCAGGACCGCGTCACCTAAAGGCGCCCCACCGTGTTCTTCCATGACCTGCACCGGGAGTCCGGTAACGTTAGCCATGATCTGGCACCAAACCTCGTTGCGGGTGGGGCCGCCCACGGCCACCAACCGCTTGGGTTCCGTGCCAAGCGTGCTTGCCACCTCAAGGTTGTGCCGGATGGCGAACGCAGCGCCTTCCATCACGGCGCGAACCAGTTCGCCGCGGCGAGTTGAGAGGCTCAGACCGAAAAAGACGCCGCGCGCAAATCCGTCGTTAATAGGCTGGAGCTCGCCCGCCAAATAGGGAAGGAACACCACGCCGCCCGCACCCGCAGGGGTAGCTGCAGCTTCGCGCGTGAGCGTTGCCAGGGTCTGTGGCGAGAGGCGTGATACTTCATCGCCCGGCGGACAAACGGCCCGCCCAACCCACTCCATGGCGTTACCCCCTCCAACCATCGAGCCGCCAACCAGGGTAAGATGGCCAACGACGTGAGGGAATGCCAGCAGCCGGGGATCAGTGGCCGGCTTGGCGATGGGAATGTACATCGTGCAGGCTGAACCTAGCGAGAGCAAAGCCTCCGCAGAAGAGGTTACGCCGATGGCGAGACCCGCCGAACTGGTATCCTCGCCGCCCGCTACTACGCGCGTCCCCGCCACGAGTCCGGTAAAGCTCGCCGCTTCCGGAGTTACTTCGCCGATCACCTGATCGCATGGAGCAAGTTCGCAATAGATGGAAGCCGGCAGGCCCATGAGTTCAAGAAGCTCCGCGGACCAGCCGTTCCGTCGCAGGTCGTAAGCCAATAGAATCCCACCGTCCGAGTAGTTCATGACGGGGCGGCCGGTAAGCCGGAAGGTGACGTAGGCGGTGGTCGTCATCACCTTCCAGGTCTTCTTCCAGACTTCAGGCTCGTTCTCCTTCAGCCAAAGCAACTTAGGCTCTACGTTGTAAGCGGCCGGAAGCTTGCCGCTGACCAGGGCAATGCGATCACCGGCGTCGCGCTTGAGCCGCTCAGCCTGGCTCGAGCAGCGCACGTCCAGCCAGAGCATGGCTGGGCGGAGCGAGCGCCCTTTGTGGTCGAGAAACGCTCCGGCCACCCCCTGGCCACTCACGCCAACCGCGGTGATGCGATCACGCGCTCCCGCATGTTGATCGAGTAAGGCGCGGGTAACGGTCCCGACGGCGCCCCACCAATCTTCCGGGTTCTGTTCGATCCATCCGGGATGTGGGCTTTCGTAGCCGTATGAAACAGTAGCGGTCCAGAGCGTAGCGCCGCCAATATCAGCGATTGTAGCCTTTGCGCTGGTTGTGCCGACGTCGATGCCGAGGAATAACGGATCCATCCCGTGCGGTCTCATTCAGCAGGAAATGTTTCAATAGGCGGGGATAAAGGACGCATGTCGATTCGGGCGGTCATCTTTGTTTCTGTAACTTACGTGGTGTGGATGATAAGCTCGATCCA
>JBOGJY010000160.1:0-3982 GCA_050745325.1 Terriglobia bacterium | reverse complement strand
AGGCTACGCCTCAGACCCACGAGCCGTGACGCCACCGCGAAGCGGTGGAACATGAATAGCCGTGGGTGAAACCCACGGAACGTAAACCACGGCCCTTCCTCCGCAACCCCGGAGGGGTTGAATATCGCCAAACCATCACCGACTGGCACATTCCCGGCTCACAAGGCGCATTGCGATCGTTAGGCGTTCGGCCCCTTCCGGGCCGGCGGCCAGAGGCCGCCGCTACAAAAATCCCTCCGGGGTTGCGGAGGAAGGGCCGTGGTTCACGTTCCGTAGGTTCCACCCACGGCTATTCATGTTCCACCGCTTCGCGGTGGCGTCACGGCTCGTGGGCCGGAGGCGTAGCCTCACTCCCTTATTGTGTCAGAAGGCCTGCCACCGCCGGCATGGCCGCCGCAGACATCGCCCAACCGGCCCCGGCTCCTTTTCCAGCGCCCACCACAGCCGCCTCTTCATCGCGGAAAAACGCGAGCTTGCCGGTGGCCGAATCAGAGTCAATTGTAATCAAATCACCCAGCCGGATTTGCCCGGTGGCAAGCAGGCTCGATATGGGAAAAACAAGGTGCCGCTCGATGGCTCGCTTCAGGTGCCGGGCGCCGAACTTGGCATCCGTTCCTTCGGCCAGCAAGAACTCGCGAGCCGCTTCCGTGCAGCGGAAGATGAAGGGCCGGTCCCCGGCGGATTGCATAATCCGCTCCTGCACCCGGTCGAGCTCGATAGCCAGGATCTCCTCCATGTGCCGGGCCTGAAGGCTGCGGAAAACGATAACGCGGTCGAGGCGGTTCATGAATTCCGGCGAAAATTTCCGCCGCGCCGCTTCCGAAGCCGTCCGGTAGATTTTCTGGTCAAGCTCCGGGTCCATCTCCTGCGGCGTGTTGGTAAACCCCAGCCCCCCTTCAACCAGCTTTGCCATCTCCTGCGAGCCCAGGTTAGACGTCATAAAGATCATGGCGCGCGAGAAGTCGACGCGCTGGTTGTCGCCGAGCGTCAGCGTGGCCTTGTCCAGGATTCCCAGCAGAAGCTGCCAGAGGGAGTCGCTGGCCTTTTCGATCTCGTCGAACAGGACGAGCGAGAGTTTCAGCGTGTCCGTATGGTATTGATCGAGCGATTCCTGGTTGATGAGCGGATGCGTTTCCCGGTGGCCCAGATAGCCGGGAGGCGAACCGATGAGCTTCGAAATCTCATGGCTGTGCTGGAACTCGGCGCAATCGATCTTGAGGACGGCGTGCTCGCTGCCGAACAATATTTGGGCCGCAGCTTCGACCAGGCGGGTCTTACCAGAGCCGGTTGGACCGAGAAGAAGAAGATTTGCCAGCGGCCGGCCCGGCGCCGCGATCCCCGCCCGGAACACCTGGTAGATTCGAGACAACTGCCGCACAGCGCGATCCTGACCTACGACTTTGCGACGAAGCCCGTCCTCAAAACCTTGGACTTCGCTGCTTCGGCGATTCGGGTCGAGTAAAACTCCTAGTCCGCTCATGGGCGCCCTCCTATCAAGATCCAGCCAATAGCAAATTTCACTTATGGTCTGAGCAAGACAGGGGCCATTTGAGCAGAGGCGAAGATTAGAAGCTTCAAAGTATATCCATCCAATAGAATATGAAGCACTTATGGGTTTTACTTGCCGTGAGCTGTGAGCAGTCATCGGCAGTCTGGGGATTCAATTTGGGAAGATGGCAGTGCGAGGCCCTGATATGGGACAACGTTTTGGTTAGTAATGGGCAGCCGTATGCTCAAAAATGTCCACTGGGTTCTAACCACGCTTGGCTTTGGACGAGCAAGCGTTCCACCTCAACCGGATTTTCAAGTGTCGCTATATCACCCGCTAGAGCGCATAACGCAGGGTTCGCTTTCTGACCCTGTGGTTTTTCAGCCACTCTGCAATATGTCGCAGAGTTAAAATACGAACCCTGCGCTAAAAAAATGGCGGCGGCGCGCCGGGTGAGGGGCGGCTGCCGCCCTTTTCAACAAACAGCTAACGCTTGCCCCCGCCATTATGCCATCGCGATTGTGTCCGGCAAATCGCCGGTTTATTACGCTTATACGGATTTGACGTCAACCATGGGATTGTTTAGTGGGATGCTGCAGGTGATGTCATTCTGAGCATAGCGAAGAATCTGCTTTTAAGGCGCGAGAAAAGCAGATTCTTCGCTATGCTCAGAATGACACCGTGAGGAATTCCAGCCCCCCGCCTAAATGCTATGTTTGACCGAAAATTGGTATTAATACGAAGAACGCTATTGCTTCCGGTTATTATCCTGCCGTAGTATGGCGCCTGACGAAAGAGAGTAGCCTTGGACTGGAAAAACACGCTCTATTTTGGCGACAACCTGGAAGTTCTGCGAGCCAATGTCCCGGATCAATCCGTGGACCTTATTTACCTCGACCCGCCTTTCAATTCCAACGCCAATTACAACGTGCTCTTCAAGGAGAAGAGCGGAGAAGAATCCGCCGCGCAGATTCACGCCTTTGAGGATACCTGGGGCTGGGGCCTGGAATCGGAAGAGGCTTACACCGAACTTGTGACGCAAGGCCCAAAGAAGCTCGCCGACCTCATGCAGGCGCTGCTTTCGTTCCTGGGCCGTAATGACATGATGGCCTACCTGGTGATGATGGCCATCCGCCTAGTCGAACTTCACCGCGTCCTGAAATCTACCGGGAGCATTTACCTGCACTGCGACCCAACGGCAAGCCACTATCTGAAGTTAGTTCTTGATGCAGTGTTTAGTCCCTGGAATTTCCTAAACGAGATAATCTGGAAGCGCACGAGCGCCCATAGTAGCGCCAAGCGGTACGGCCCTGTCCATGACATCATGCTGTATTACGCGAAAACTGGTGACTTTGTTTGGAATCCTCAATTCACTTCGTATGATCCGTCGTACCTTAACGACTTTTACAGGCATACTGATGAAAAAGGAAGGAAGTACCGCTTAAGCGACATCACGGGCGCTGGAATCCGACACGGTGAGACGGGCAAGCCGTGGCGGGGAGTTGACGTAACCGCTAAGGGACGACATTGGATGTTTCCCCCAAAGGAGCTTGATGTTCTTGACCGCGAGGGCCGCATTTATTGGCCCAAGAAAGGAACAATGCCGGCGTACAGGCGTTATCTCGATGAAATGCCAGGCACGCCTCTTCAGGATATCTTCGGCGATATTCAACCAATCGGCGCACAAGCTCAAGAGCGCCTTGGCTATCCCACTCAAAAACCCGAAGCCCTTCTCGAGCGCATCATCAAAGCCAGCAGCAACGAGGGCGACGTGGTACTCGATCCGTTCTGCGGCTGCGGCACGGCCATTGCCGTGGCCGAGCGGCTGAAGCGGCGCTGGATCGGCATTGACGTCACCTATCTTGCCATCAATCTGGTGCAACGGCGGCTGCGCGACGCTTTTGGGGCGGAGCTAAGCCCTTACCAGATCATCGGCACTCCCAAGGACCTGGCGGGCGCGGAGGAATTGAAGCGGCTCGATCCTTACCAATTCGAGTGGTGGGCGGTTGACCTGGTGGACGCGCGGCCCGCGCGCGACCGCAAGAAGGGCGCGGATTCGGGCGTGGACGGCTACATCAATTTTCTGGACGATAAAAGCGGCGTGGCGAAGAAAGTCATCGTGCAGGTGAAAAGCGGCTACGTGGGCGTAAACCACGTGCGCGACTTGAAAGGCGTCCTCGAACGCGAGAAGGCGGCCATCGGCGCGCTGATTACGCTGCGCGATCCCACCAAACCCATGCGCACCGAAGCGGCTTCAGCGGGCTTTTATAAATCGGAAAACTTCCCCGAACGATATCCCCGGCTTCAGATTCTCACCATCGAAGAACTGCTGGATGGGAGGCAACTGCGCTTCCCCCGCCATCGCGTCGAGACCTTCAAAAAAGCCGGTCGGCAGAGCAAAAACGCCGCCAGCCAGTCCGGCCTGTTTGAGGAACTGTAGCGGCGGCCTCTGGCCGCCGGTTTTTTTTGAGTAAAGACCGGCGGCCAGAGGCC
>JBOGJY010000159.1:0-3026 GCA_050745325.1 Terriglobia bacterium | reverse complement strand
AATTATATGGATCACAGCCCTCTCCCCCGAAACGGGGGAGAGGGTGGACCGCGTAGCGGGACGGGTGAGGGGGCATGCCTCACTGGGTTTGAGGCAAAAAGACGAAGAGAATCTAATAGGCGCGGCCGAAGACGGCGCGCTCGGTGGCGGGCTTGCCGCAAAAAATGCAGGAGCCTGAGCCGCCGGGCTGATCGAGAGGGATACAGCGCATGGTCGCGTGCGTTTCCTCTTTGATCTTCGCCTCGCAGTCAGCGCCGCCGCACCAGAAAGAGGAGGCAAAGCCCGATTCGACGGCGGCCTTGAATTCGTCATACGTCACGGGGTCTTTCGTGTTGGCTTGGCGAAAAGCCAGCGCCCGGTCGTGGAGGGACTGATGGATTTCACCGAGAAGCTGCGCCACTGTTGGCGAAAGCCCGGCGAGAGCAGCGAACGTCTTTCCTTCTTTGCCAGGGCGGTCTCGGCGCGCCAGCACGCAAGACTGTTTGGCAACATCGCGCGGGCCGAGCTCAACGCGAAGGGGAACGCCCCGCATCTCCCAGTCGTTAAACTTCCAGCCGGGGCTGACTCCTTCGCGCTCGTCCAGCGTCACGCGGATTCCCGCGCCCGCAAGGTCAGCCTTCACTTTGCGCGCGGTTTCAAGGACGGCGGCTTTCTCCGCGTCGGTCTTAAAGATGGGCACAATCACCGCCTGAACGGGCGCGAGCTTAGGCGGCAAAATAAGACCCTGGTCGTCGCCGTGAACCATGATGATGGCGCCGATAAATCGCGTGGAGAGACCCCAGGATGTGGTCCAGCAATGCTGCAGTTGGCCGCTGGCGTCGAGATATTGAATCTCGAAGGCGCGCGCGAAGTTCTGTCCAAGGAAGTGCGACGTGCCCGATTGCAGCGCCTTTCCGTCGCCCATCATGGCCTCGATGGAATAGGTGGTCTCGGCGCCGGCAAATTTTTCCGCATCCGATTTGCGGCCCGGAATGACGGGGATGGCGGCGTCGTTCACGGCAAAGTCGGCGTAGATGTCGAGCATCTGGCGCGTCTCGGCCTCAGCCTCTTGGCGCGTGGCGTGGGCGGTGTGGCCCTCCTGCCAGTAGAATTCGAGCGTGCGAAGGAAAAGCTTGGTGCGAAGCTCCCATCGCACCACGCTGTTCCATTGATTCATCAGCACGGGCAGGTCGCGGTGCGATTGAATCCATTTCGCCCACATATGCCCGATGATGGTTTCGGAGGTAGGGCGCACCACCAGCGGCTCGGCCAGCTCTTCGCCGCCGCCGATCGTCACTACGGCCAACTCCGGCGAAAAGCCTTCGACGTGGCTCTTCTCTTTATCGATGAAGCTGCGGGGAATGAGCAGCGGAAAGGCAACGTTCTGGTGGCCGGTGGCCTTGAAGCGCCGGTCAAGCGCCTGCTGGATATTCTCCCAAAGCGCCCAGCCGTAGGGGCGGACTACCATGCAGCCGCGCACGGGCGCGTAGTCGGCCAGTTGAGCGCGGATAACAAGCTGGTTATACCACTCGGAAAAGTCTTCGGAACGCGAGGGGAGTTTTTCTTCGGGCATGGTGTTGTGGTCCGGTTCTCCTTACCAGGGGCGCGACGTGAGAGATAAGTGTTTGAGCGTAGCGAAGGCAGCGCCGCCTGTCAATGGAGCGGGCAAACCGCCCTGTTCGGCTTCCCCCTTTCATTGACGCCATTTACGGCTTGTGTTAGGTTCGACTTGTATGAGCCGAACTCCATATCTGATGGAGAAGGAGGTTAGTTGGACGTCGCCTGTTTTCTGTTTGCACAAGGTGAAATTGGACATCTCTTAGCGACCACAGGCCTGGTTGCGCGAATTGTGCTGCTGATCCTTCTCTTCTTTTCGGTTTTTTCCTGGGCTATTATCTTCAAAAAGTATGGCGTCTTCAAAAACGCGCGCCGGGAGTCCCTGAAGTTCCTCAAGATTTTCCGCCAGAGTAAAAAGCTTTCGGAAATGAAGACCTCAGCAGAGCAGTTGAGTTCCGCCCCGTTGGCTGGCGTTTTCTTGGGGGGCTACCGTGAAGTCGAAAGCCAGGCCGTATACACAGAAAATCCCGGCAAGCCGCGCATCAAAAGCCTGGAGTCTGTGCGCAGGGCGCTGCAGATCGCCTCATCGGACGAGTTGTCGCGCATGGAGCATTGGTTAAGCTGGCTTGCCACCACGGGCGGCGTTTGCCCTTTTATAGGACTCTTTGGCACGGTATGGGGCATTATCGATGCGTTCAACGGGCTCGGCATGGCCGGCGGAGCGTCCTTGCAGAGTGTGGCCCCGGGCATTGCTGAAGCCCTCGTCACGACCGCCGGTGGACTCTTTGCCGCCATTCCAGCCGTGATAGCTTACAATCAATACCTTCAGCGCATCAAAGAATTTGGGGGCATGCTGGATGAATTCGCCCTGGAGTTTCTCAATATGACGGAGCGGTATTTCACTTAACCAGGAGGGCTTATGGCCTTCACATCCAGCAAAGGAACGACGCAAACCTCGCTCTCGGAAATTAACGTCACGCCGCTGGTCGACGTAGTGCTGGTCCTGCTGGTCATCTTCATGCTTACCGCTCCCATCCTGCAGTCAGGGATTGAAGTCACTCTACCCAAAACCCACACCGTCAAGCTGGTGAAGAGCGAGAAAGTAGTGGTAACGATTGATAAGGAACAGACGATTTACGTGGGCAATGACCCGGTCAACATTCACCAGTTGGGATCGATCGTTGAAAAGAAACTCGGTGGCGATCCGAATTCTCCGGTGTACATCCGGGCCGATCAGGCGGTGCCCTTCGGCGCGTTCGCCGGGGTGATGGATGTGCTCAAACAGGCCAGCATCACGAACGTCAGCATCGTCACAACTCCACTTCGAACCAAGAGACAATAAGAGAGGGCAATCGTTGCGTTCGGTAAATGATATTACTTATGCGAGAGCGATCAATCTGGTGTAGCGCCGGGCTTTACGCCCGGCATGCCGCCCTAAAGGGCGGCGCTACAGGTAAACGCATTTTCCAAACGCAACACTAGAAAGCTTC
>JBOGJY010000158.1:0-7594 GCA_050745325.1 Terriglobia bacterium | reverse complement strand
ATTTCACTTCTATTCTTTCTGGAGAGATGAATCTTACCGGCACGACTGGGAACAGCCAGCTTTCGGGCGATGTCACGGTGGGCGAGATGTTCGTGAGCGAGGATTTTAACCTGGTGAACTGGCTTGGGGCCACGGGGATATCGGTCGAAACACCGGCCACGGGAGTCTCATCGGGGTTAGCTTCCAAGGTCAGGCTCGACGTGCATGTTCTCACCAATCCCACCGTGCGGCTCAATTCTTCTACCCTGAGCTACGTCGCAACCATCGACGCCACCTTGCGCGGAACGTTGGCGCGCCCGGTCGCAACGGGTGATATTCACCTCCGCGAGGGGCAGGCGCAGATTGCCGGCAACACCTATCAGATCAGCCGCGGCGACATCAGTATGACAAGCCCCTACCAAACGATGCCCGTGCTCGATATCGAGGCCGAGACCCGCGTTGAACGCTATGATCTGACCATTGAAATCTCGGGACCCGCCGACCGGGCCAAGATGTCGTATCGCTCCGATCCCCCGCTTCCTAATGAGGAGATCCTCTCGCTCCTCGCTCTTGGCTACGCGCCGCAGCAGACGCTGATGAGCTCAAGCGGGGCGCAGCGAATGGGCGCCGTGGGCGCCGGCTCATTGCTTTCGACGGCGCTGTCGAGCCAGGTTGGGGGACGCTTCCAAAAACTGTTTGGGGTGAGCCGCATCCGCGTTGATCCTAATTTGCTCGGACCCACCAGCGCCGGTGGCGCCCGCGTTACGGTGGAGGAGCAAGTGTCGCGCGACCTGACCGTGACCTATTCCACCAATACGGCTGCCGCACAGCAGCGCGAAATCCGCCTGCGCTGGGACGTGAGCAACAAAATCTCGCTCATCGGCGAGCGTGATATCAACGGTGTTTACGGCGTGGAAGTCCGCTTCCGGCGGAGGTTAAGATAATCCTCCTTTTCCTTTGTCCCCCGGCCGGGTAGTGCCGCAGTTTCGGGGGTAGCGGCGGGTTTACCCCGCCATATTGTGGCGGCATAAAGCCGCCTCTACATCAAACTGAGACACTACCGCCAGCTTTGGAGCGATACCGGAGTTGTGCGCGCTGCGGCGTTAATTGCTATACTTGGGGGTCTGTTCGTTCAAGCCCGGCCGGTCTGGAGAGGTGTCCGAGTGGCTTAAGGAGCACGCTTGGAAAGCGTGTGTTGGGGAAACTCAACCGTGGGTTCGAATCCCACCCTCTCCGCCAGAGATTACGGGCGCGGGCAGCGTAGAACCTCGGTTTCTGGCATCATCCCCGCCTTCTCTTTACCGCGCCCCACCCTGCCCCTTAAAACGTGGCTTTCGCATGATCCACACCAGCGGGGCAACCGCCACAAACATGACTGCCAGAATGCGGAATGAGTCGAGATAACTCAGCACAGAAGCCTGATGCTGGACGATGGAATAAAGAGCGCGCATTGCTTGGCGCTGTGCGGTCGAGAGGCTGGCCCCTTCCTGATGAAAATGGTTTTGCAGGGCTGAGAGCAAGCCAATGAATTTCGGATTCGAAGGGTTCAGATGGGCCACCAGCCTTACCTGGTGAACCTGATTGCGGCGCTCGAGCAGCGTGGCCGCGATCGAAATGCCAAACCCAGCCCCCAGGTTCCGCGTGAGGCCGGTAATGCTGGTGGCAAAGCCCATTTCCTCGTTCGGGATGGGGTCCACTGTGATCGTGGCGAAGGGAACGAAGACGAAGCCGAGGCCCGCTCCCATCACAATCTGCGGCCAGAGGAAATTCCAAGGGCCGGTATTGAGATCGAGGTAAGAGAACCAGAGAACGCCTACCGCTGAAACCACAATGCCACCGAACAGAAGCGCGCGCATATCCCAGCGGCGCCCAATGAGGTAGCCCGCCACCGGCATGAGAATCATAGTGGCGATGCCGCGCGGGCAGTTCCACACGCCTGCCGTAATAGCCGGAAAATTGAGCACTTCCTGCATGAAAAGAGGCAGCAAAAGGATGCTGCCATAGAGCACGAAAAATAGCACAATCGAAAGCGCCACAGCCGTGGCGAACGTGCGGTATTTCAACAGATGGAGATGCACCATCGGGTCGCGCGCCACCAACTCCCAGATCACGAAAGCCGCCAAGCCCAATACCGCGATGATGGCAAGCGCCAGAATGAAACGAGAGCTAAACCAATCCGACTCCTGGCCCTTGTCGAGAACAATCTGCAGCGCCGCAATGCCGGTCACCAACATACCGAGGCCCCAGTAGTCGATGCCCTTTTTGGTTCGCCGGAGATACGGCGGGTCAAAAACGTAGAGATGCACCAGAAACAGTCCGGCAATGCTGACCGGCAAATTGATGAAGAAGACCCAGCGCCAGGAATAATCCGTGGTGAGCCACCCGCCGAGCACCGGAGCCACAATCGGCGCCACCACGATTCCGACGCCCCACATCGCCATCGCTTTGCCGCGCTCCTCACGGGGAAAAGTCTCAAGCAGAATAGCGCGTGTGGTGGGCTGAAGCGTTCCTCCGAATGCGCCCTGAAGAACGCGGCAAATGATCAGTATGGGCAGCGACGGCGCAAGGCCGCACAACATGCTGGCCACCGTGAAACCCGCCACGGCCGTCATCAGCAGCCGCTTGCGCCCAAACCGGCTTGCCAGCCAGCCCGTGAGCGGCAAAACAACGGCGTTCGATACCAGATAGGATGTCAGCACCCAGGTGGCTTCGTCGATGCTGGCGGAGAGATTTCCGGCGATGTAGGGGATGCTGACGTTGACGGCCGACGTATCCACCAGCTCCATCACCGCGCTTGCCATAACGGCAATGGCCACTAACCAGCGGTAGACGGCCTGGTTCTCGCTTGCTAACCGGGAAGACGGAAATGAGGAAGATGTCATCAAAATGGAATCTGTTAGATTTCTAAGTTTGTGAAACTGGGCGCGAATAAGTCAAGTCTCACACAGACTCCCTCACCCACCACTTTGCGGTCCCTCCGGCGACGACTTCGTATTTTCCGGCCTTTCCGTTGGGCCGCACGATGATGGGCTCCAGCACTCTCTTTTCTGTGATACTCGCAGCAAGTTCTATCAGTAATGGTTTAGGGCAGGGCATGGTAGTAACGCTGGCATGTAAGCGTGTAATCACTTGTTTCCACGCCTAAATTCCGGGTGTCAGCCCAGACGATGGAAGGGCTCCCCGCAGTCGTAAAGGAGACAGCCATAAAATCTCCGTAGCGTTTGCGGCAGAACTGAGCGGCGCTCATGATCTCAATCTTGATCCCTGAACGAGTGCGGGAAGTACGTTCAGGCGCTTCTATATAGAGTGCCTGCGTTTTGCGCTGTAGCGGCGGTCTATGACCGCCGGTCGGCGCTCATAAAGCGGCCGCTACAACTAATGTCCGTTTGTAAATTCGGTAGTGGGTCAGTTTGACGTAGAGGCGGCTTCATGCCGCCACAATATGGCGGGGTAAACCCGCCCCTACACCGCAAACTGACCCACTACCGTAAATTCGCAGTCATTCTACAACTCCTTACGTTCCGCTACGGTTGCGGCTTGACCATTAGCCATACTTCCGCCACCTGGCAGCCCCGTCCAGTCCCACCTCAGCCCGGCTCCCGGTACCAGCTCAAGTGTAATTCCCCGCTTGCGGTCGCCTCCCTGGGAATATCAAACTCCATCGGCTTGATGGGCCAGGGTTTCTGGATGTATCCGTGAATTTCGATATCCCTGCCCGCCGCCAGGCGGATTTTCCTTCTCATGCTGTCCCCGGCGTAAACTACGCGAATTCGATATTGGGCCGTGGGATCAAGATTCGGGTAGTGCATCTCAAGCGGCGCATCGAAGAGCGATTCGGCCCAGTTTTTCCAGGAGACAGGCGCACGATCACCCAAATAGTCTGGATAATCAAACCCGTCGAACGGCGAGGCGCGAAACTCAGGGTCCTTCACACCGCCCGGGCCGCGGATCAAGTGAGGCTGGCGAGCCTCATTGCCGAGATCGTCATAGAAACCACCAGGCCCGGGGTCATTCCGGTCCAGTAATTCCAGAATCGCCCTGATCCGGTCATCATTTGATGAGAGGGCGCTGATCTCCACGATACGACGCTTGAGCCACGGCAGATTCGTGATGGGAGCATCAAGCGTATCCAGCGTACCACCACGGCCGACCGCCTCGGCGCGGTATCGCTCAACGGCAAGCTGCATGCGAATGCTTTGATAGAGAGCTTCACCTAACTCGGCAATCCGGGTCCTCCAATCCTGGGCTACAGGAGCGCTGAACGCCTTATCTAGAAACTCCTTTGCCTCACTGAGCGCCTCCAGGACGTCAAGCTCATTGGTTGAGAAACCCTCCGTGGCGCCGATGTCGAGCGGCGCGGGGCGCACGCCTAGGCGGCGGACTTCCTCCAGCTTGCCCATCGCCTGCTCTTCGAGCGCCGTCTCATACACAAGCCGCCTTTGCACATAGGCGTCATAGTAAGCGCGGTAAAGTCCCTGCTGAAACCGCCATTTGAGTAGGTCATGCGGAGAAGCCTCCTGCTCCATGATCTGAAATTGCCGCAGCGTCGTCAGCACGTTCTCATTCGAGATGAGCGGCGCCCGCCAGTTCCGCTCGAGCGCAAGAAGCCCTTGGGCGAAGCCTTCGGTGAGGCGATCACCCATAAAGTAGCGGCTATAGTCACGCAATACGTCGGCCACTTTGGCGCCGGGATCCCACCCGAGACCGCTAAGGAGGAATTTGTTGGTGTCGTCGTTGCAGCCTTCCGAATAAGTGAGAAATCCGATTGTATCTGGACCATAGAGCCGCCAGATGCCAACGTAACTCTCCGGGCGGGGATTGATGACCTCCCGGCCTTCGGTATAGGCATATGCCGTGTCCCATTCGGGAACGGGGAACTGGCACTCCACGCTATGCGTAATGTCCGGGTAAAAGCGTATCGGATACTGCTTTGGCAACCGCTTTCTGAAGGTTGGCAAATCCAGGCAAATCTGGGGACCGAAGACGACGCCTCCCAACCACTTTGGCTGATCGCGTTGGAGAATCTGGAAGAACTCATCCGTCCAGGCCTGGTCAAAAGATTGAGGAGAAATCCAGGCCGCCGCATGGGGATGATAGCGGCGAAGGTTTTCGTGCTGCTTTTCGAGGAGGGCGAGCAGGACCTTGGGCTCCGTGTGGCCGGGATCGCCGCCAGGGACAAACACAGCGTCAATGCGCGGCAGCGCCTCAAAGATCTCTCCCCACTGTTTCAGCGCGAATTCGACGGTCTTTGGGTCGGAATAGTCCTTATCCATGGCCGGATACCAGATCCAGACATCCAGCCCGTAATCGTCACAAATCCGCGACATCTCTACCATCATTTGCTTCTTCGGAAGCCAGAAGTGCGGGCTATCCGGCTTGTCGTCCGAGCGCGGGGGAATCAACTCGATCGCGTTCGTGCCGAAGACGGCAAGATCACGAATGTACTGGTCCCACATCGCGACAGTCCAGCCATCGTATGAATTCGTTTTCGGGCGGTAACCCAGTTGATGGCCCCGCAGCGGGTATTGGGGGTTGGTGGTTACATTCAACCCGCCACTCACCGCAACCTTGCCTTTGGTCATTTTGAGAGCGCGCAGCAGTCCCCCAACTCCGAAAAGAACGCCGCGCTCATCGGCGCCCACAACAGCGACCGAGGGCACACCGGCAGAAATCCAGGATCGCAGCATATACCCTTCGCTCGCGGCCGTGCGAGCGCGGAAAATACCGTTCGGCAGCTTACCGCCCAAGCTCCGCATCCGGTCCACCGGGCCTACAATGATTCGCGCCGCCACCGATTCCACCCAGCTATTTGCGAAGTGGCGCCAGCGAATCTCTGTTCTTCGCTGAACCTCCTCAATAAGGACCTGGATGGCCTTATTTTCTCTCTTGGAAAGGCCGGGAGGCGTGATCACAACGGCATTGGAGAGATCCAGAGAACTTTCGCCGCCACTCACATTGTGGGCTTGGCCCTGAGCCGCTGAATCCGGGGCGGTCTCCGAAAACGATTCCAGGAGCTTGTGTGGGGCGGCAATGCCAGCCAGCACGGTGCTGTTCTTTAGAAAGTCGCGCCGGTCCATAATTCTCTTTCCCTTTTATTTGAATCTCATGACAACCACGGCGCTGATGAACATGCGCGCCGATGGCGCGCTGGCCGGGGCGTTTTTCCGTTACCCTTCGGAAGAATTACGTATTACCCATTGAAAATCAAGTCTTACGAAACAAGGCTTCCTTCATTTGATACCAGGTCACGCTTGACAATCTAAATCTATATATGTAGAGTTAATGCCGTGAAGACTGTTCGCATCTCTCGAGAGACTTTGCTTGTGCTGGAAAGATTCGTAACGCAACCCAGCGACTGGCGCTACGGATACGAGCTGAGCCGTGACACAGGACTGAAATCCGGGACGCTCTATCCGATTCTCATGCGGCTTGAAAGCCACTCGCTGCTGGAAGCTCGCTGGGAGATGTCGGGACAGGGCGTGCCGCCGCGGCACACCTATAGATTGACGCCAAACGGATTGGAATTGGCTCGGACTAAGATGGCGGAAGCCCGGCCGCGCCGCATAATCCGGCAACCCAGTCTTAGCAGGGGGTAGGAGCAATGCTCGAAAAGCCTCTCCGTCAAGCCGCCACCCGGCTGCTCGAAGCCGTGATTTGCATCGCGCCGTCCGAGGTTCGAGACTGGGGTGAAGCGATGCTGAGCGAACTTCGGCACATTGAGAACGGCTGGGCGGGACTCTCGTGGGCGCTTGGCGGCGCGAGCGTGCTCGCCAAACACGCTCTCGTGTCCCTGTTGATTCCTGGCCGCGGGAAGAGTGTTCCCGGCGGCGGAGGCCTTTTCGCCAAAAATGTCACCTTGCGCAAGGTGGCATTCATTGCGAGCGGCGCGTACGTTTTAGGGGCGCTGTTGTTTTTCGCGGCGCCGCCGTTCCGGCAGGGCCTGCGAGTTTCGCTGGCGTCGTGGAACGCGCTATTCCATGCGACGGAGCAGAGCGGCCAGCCAGGACTTCAGGCTCTCGCTAAACGGGCGGAGGCGCGCCATGACGCAGAGGGATTGGTCTTCGTGGCGGTCCGGCTCATGGATGCCAGCGAGAGCGCGCGATTGGCGGAGGAGGCGGTTCGCCTCGATCCTACGCTCCTTTGGGCGTACGCGGTTGTAGCCGTGCGCCACCCCGAGCTTCCCCAGATCCGCCAATGGATCCCCAGGCTTGATCGTTGTGAGCCACAGAATGCGCTGTTTCGATTCATCACCGCCGAGTCAATGGACATCGACCACCACACGAACGCATCCAAGCGATCTCCCAACGAAAGGCAAAACGAATGGCAGGCGGACCCGGCTTGGCGAAAGACCATGGCCGCCGCATTCGCGTCTCCGAAGTTCGATGATTACCTGGACCGCTTGAAGGAACTTGATCAGAGGGTGGCGCGCCGGTACGGTTACGACCACCCGCAGGAGCTGCTGTCGGGAGAGGAGGATGGCCTGCCGACCTACGCTTTTTTCGATGCTCGGCGCTTCGCAAGCTCTCTTCTCCAGTCGGGCCGGATGTTTGAATCCAGAGGGAACCGCGAGCGAGCAGCTCAAGAATACTGGAGCGTGGCGCGCTTTGGCCAAGTC
>JBOGJY010000157.1:0-9810 GCA_050745325.1 Terriglobia bacterium | reverse complement strand
TTAAAATCCGGCGGCCAGAGGCCGCCGCTACAATCGCAGTTGCCACGCAGACCCTCTAGCCCCGCGTCTCCGGCTTCAAGAACGTTCCTTCCTTGAGCTCGTCGAACGCCTTCCGAAGCTGCTCCTGCGTGTTCATCACAATCGGACCGTACCAGGCCACAGGCTCTTCCAGCGGCTTTCCCGAGACGAGAAGAAAGCGGATGCCGTCGTCGCCGGCCTGCACCATCAGCTCGTCGCCACGGTCGAAGAGTACGAGCGAGCGGTTGTCGGCTTCCGCGGGGGGCGCCGTATCCAGCCATCCTACCGATTCGGTCGGTACCGCAAGCGGACCCGACGCGTTGCAGAATTTCCCACTCCCCGCGAAAACGTAGGCGAAGGCGTGGCGCGTGGTCTCGATGGGCAGCGTCTTCCTCCGGCCCGGAGGCACCGACACATCGAGGTAGATGGGATCGGCGGCGATGCCGTCCACGGGGCCGGTCTTCCCCCAAAAACTTCCGCAGACCACGCGCACCTCAGTGCCGTCATCGTCCTTAATCTCCGGGATGTCCAACGCTTTCACTTCCTGGTAACGCGGCGCCGTCATCTTGAGCGCCGAAGGAAGATTCGCCCACAACTGGAATCCATGCATTCGCCCCGCATGGTCGCCTTTCGGCATTTCCTGGTGGATGATCCCGCTTCCTGCCGTCATCCACTGGACGTCGCCCGCCGCGATCGCGCCGTGGTTGCCCATGCTATCGCCATGCTCCACCGTTCCAGCAAGGACGTATGTGATGGTTTCAATCCCGCGGTGGGGGTGCCAGGGGAAGCCCGCCAGGTAATCCTGCGGAACGTCATTGCGGAAGTCATCGAGCAGGAGAAACGGGTCGAAGTCGGACGTGTTGCCAAAGCCGAATGCGCGCCGCAGATGCACGCCAGCGCCTTCAAGGGTTGGTTTGGACCTGACGAGCCGCTTAACGGGTCGAAGAGACATGTAAACCTCCAGTAATGAGAGTCTACCTCGTTCAACGCCGCGGCGCCAACGCTCGCGGGCTTCGGTAGTATCTCAGTTTCGGGTGTAGCGGCGGGTTTACCCCGCCATGTTATGGCGGCATAAAGCCGCCTCTAGATCAAACTGAAACACTACCCGGGCTTCCGCAGTATACTCCGGCCGGAAATCCGGCGTTTCCGCTTTGGCGCTATTCACAAAATATAAATATAAATATTAAGTATTACCTATGTAGGTACTTGGACGCGCTATTTAGAATTCGTATAATGAATGCTTACTGTGTCTTGCCACGTTGGGAAATCCGAGGGGCCGATTAATCGGACGGAAAAGTTCGCCGCAGGGGGTCAATATGGATCATCTCTACGACATTTTCAGAAAAGCGCCTGATGGATCGAAAACGTGGCTTGCCGCGGTGGATAGTTTGCGCGAAGCCGAAAATTATCTTCGGGAGCTCGGGCAGGCTGACGCTTCGGAGTATTACATTTGCGATTTATCCGCAAGACAAGTCGTGGCCGTCATGAGGCGTGATCTTCTGGGATTTTCGTTTATCCCGGACTTACCGGGTCCGGAAGAATCGGTTTTCCTCGAGACCGCTGGCGCCGCATAGCTTTTTGTTCCGCAACCCCTCCTCTAGCAAACCCGCGCTCAGTCAGCGCCCTTCCCGTTTCAGGCCGCGCCTGCCACACCCCGCCTCCGCTAACGCGGCAGATGAAGCGCCTTATTCTAATCTTTGCAGCGCAGAGTTTTGTGGTTAAAACTCTGCGGCTTTTCGCAGATCCAGCCTAAAATGCCGCAGAGTTTTAAAAGCAAAACCCTGCACTACAGCCGGGGGGGCGCTAAAAACCGTCTCGTTTATCCCATTTGTCTCAAATTTCTCAGAATGGCATGATAGGCTTGGAGGTGTGCCGCGGCGGGGCCTTTGGCTACCATCCAATCGATTGTCATCCTGAGCGAAGCGAAGGATCTGCTTTTGTTGGATGGCCTGCCAGAAAAACAGATTCTTCGCTGCGCTCAGAATGACAGTTAAAGAATGGAAGAAACACGCAAAGCTCACGGAACGAAGCCTAGCGAGTCTTTAGAATCAACATTTCTAATAATTGTAGCGCAGCGTTTGTATTTCAAACGCTGCGGTTTTTCGCAGATCCAGCCTAAAATGCCGCAGAGTTTCAAAAGCAAAACTCTGCGCTACAAGACGGGCGCTCCCGAAGATTAGAAAATGGCCGTACGGAAACGAACCGCGTACCTGCCAAATAGGCCAATCAGGTCCGTGTTACTGCTACTCACTTGTGAACCAAATGTTGTATAATTGGGCTACGCGGGTGCGCCAGCATTGTGCCGCGGCTCTTGGGAATTCTCTCGGGCTTCGAAGGGAGGAACGGGGGATCAGGCGAAGATTGGGGTCTATCGGCTTCACTTCGCAGGGGCACACAGGCTTGATGCGCTGCTATATAAGTATTATCAGGTTCGCCACCCTGGCAGGCGTTCTTTGCGCCGCGTCGCATTTCTCCTTTCTTTGGGCTCAGACGGCTCCTATCGTTCTCATTCAGGATTCTCAAGGCCGCCAGGTTTACGTCAATCCAAGCTCCACATCGTCTGCGTTTAGCTTCCCCAAGCCGATTAAGACGAGAAGGTCTGAGAGGCCTAGTGGACTTGCGTTGGCAGGGTCTCAGCTTCCCGTTCCCGGCAGCATTCAAAACCTCGTCGAGACCACAGCGGGACGTTTTCGAGTGGACCCTAAGCTGGTAGACGCCATCATCAGTGTTGAATCCGAGTTTAATCCCCACGCCGTTTCCCCAAAAGGCGCCGAGGGACTCATGCAGCTCATTCCCGCAACCGCAGAAAGGTTCGGGGTTGCGGACCCATTTGACTCCGGACAAAACATTCAGGGAGGTGTTACCTTCCTGCGCTACCTCCTCGATCGCTTCAACGGCAGCGTCCCTCTGTCACTCGCCGCTTATAATGCGGGAGAGAATCGCGTGGCCCAGGACCGGGACATCCCGGCCATCCCGGAAACCATCGACTATGTGAGGAGAGTGACAACTCTTTACCAGCGGAACGCGGCCAGGCAGGCGGCTGGGGCCGGACAAGCCGGTGGTGAAACACCGATTTACCGCTATGTTGATGGCTGGGGAGTGGTTCATTACACGAATGACTAACGAGACTTCGCCTCAGACCAATCAGACCCATGGGGTAGACACCACCGCGAAGCGGGTGGAAGATGAAGTGCCGCGGGTGGAACCCGCGGAACATGAACCACGGTCAGCAAACCCGGAGGAATTTTTGTAGCGGCGGCCTCTGGCCGCCGGTCTTTACTATTAAAAACCGGCGGCGGGGACGCCGCCGCTACAACCGCATTTGTCACACAGCCCCTTCAGGGCCGGCGGCCTTCTCCGGCCGTGACCGTGGGTTTTACCCACGGCTATTCATGTCGCTCCCCTTCGGGGAGCAGGAACCATCGGCGCAAAGAAACTTGACTCATTCACATTAAGTTCTGGACTTCAAGACTTCTAGTCGACTACCTGACCGTATGGATAGCGAGCAAAATCACGTGAGCGAAGGCCGAAGCCAATCGACCGGATGGAAGCGCCTGCGCGGCTGGACGCACAGCTTCGGAGCTTGCGCGGTGATGTGCGTGGCGGTGAGCTTCTTTCTGGCGCAAGCGGCGATGGCCTCGACCGCCTCGCGGCGTGAGGCTGCTGCGGCCGCTTACCAGCGCGCCGGTCGCCTGCGCGTGGCGCTTGAAACCCATCCTAACCGCTCGGTTGAGGATTACCTGCGCGTGGTTCAGGCCTTCGAGTTGGTTTACCGCACTGACCCTGGCTATCCGAAGACGCCTTCCGCCCTTGCCGCGGCGGCGGAAGTTTATCAGGAAATGGGCCGCCATTTCACCTCCGACCGCTATGACTCGAAGGCGATTGAGACTTATCAATTCCTGGCCGCTCAGTATCCTGGCGGGAGTCTAGCCATCCAATCGCTCGACGCGGCGGCCGGAATTTATCGCAACGACCTGGAGAATCCGGTGGCCGCGCGCGCCGAATACGAGAAGTTCTTAAAAATATATCCACAGTCGGAGCGCGCTCCGGACGCGCGTCAGGAGATTGCGAGAATCGATGCGGAGCTGGCGCGCTGGCCTTCCGGCGAAGAAGCGGCCCGGCGGCGTAATCCCCATCCTTCCACGGCTGCGCGCGCCGCCGTCCGTGCGGTTTCTAGAAGCGATCAGGAAAGCATATTGGCAGGTAATCCGCCAAGCGGGCCGGCAAGTGAGCCGGTGACCCTGGGCAATGGCGCGATTGAGGAAGTGGAGAGCGTCCGCGACTGGGTTGGGCCAAGCTACACGCGAGTGGTGATCCGCACGGGTGGCCCGGTGACGTTTAACGCCATGCGCCTTGAGCGCCCGCCGCGCCTGGTCTTCGATCTTACGGGGGCGCGAGTGAGCCCCAGCCTCGCCCGCAAGGTTTTTCCGGTGGAGAATGGCTTCCTCGAGCGCGTCCGCGTGGCGCAGTTCAGCCCCACCGTCACCCGCGTGGTGCTGGACGTCCCGCAAGTCGAAGACTACTCCGTCTTCGCGCTGCCCAATCCGTTCCGGCTGGTGATTGATATTCATGGCGCGTCGAAGGCGTTTATAGCGCGAAAGGCGAAGCCCGCCGCCACTTCGCCATACGGCGCCAGCGGCAACCCGCCTGCGGATTCCCTGGCCGCCGGGCAGACCGGGCCGCTCTCCGATGCGCCTCTGGCAGCGGCGCCGGATTCAGAAGCTGTGTCTACGGGCGCAGACACACCCGGCGCTATGCCAGGCGCCAAGAGGACTCGCCGCCACGCAGTGACGGAGAACGATTCAGATTCCGCCGCGGCTGGCGCTGCGCTCCCCGATGGCGTTGCGGGGCCTCAAGGCGCGCTGCTGGGAGGGTCTCCCACCTTGACGCGGGCGCTGGGATTAAAAATCAGGCGCATCGTAATCGACCCTGGCCACGGCGGCCATGACACCGGCACTATCGGCCCTTCGGGCGTTGAAGAGAAGAACGTTGTGCTGGACGTTGCGCTGCGGCTGCGAAAACTAATTGAGCGCCGGATGGGTTGCCAGGTGATCATGACGCGCAGCACCGACACTTTTATTCCGCTCGAGGAGCGGACGGCAATCGCCAATGAATACGGCGCCGATCTTTTCGTCTCCATTCACGCCAACGCCAGCCACGACCCTTCGGCGCGCGGGGTTGAAGTCTACTATCTCAATTTCACTTCCGACCCCGAAGCCCTCCAAATTGCGGCGCGGGAGAACGCAACGTCCCAGGAGTCGGTGTACCAATTGCAAAGTTTGATCAAGAAAATCGCGCTATCGGAGAAGATCGATGAGTCGCGCCAATTCGCGCAGATTGTTGACACGCGATTAATCCACGGCTTGGATGAGGATGGAGACACGCAAAAAAATCGGGGCGTGAAAAAGGCGCCGTTTGTGGTTTTGATCGGCGCCAATATGCCATCCATTCTGGCCGAAATTTCGTTCCTTTCCAACCCGCACGATGAGCGGCTGCTGCGCAAGCCCTCGTTCCGCGAACAGATCGCGCAGGGGCTCTACGGCGGCATCCTCCGCTACGCCAACAGCCTTGGGACCCTTCATGTGGCCGAAGGCGCGCCGCTCGAACCGGCCGGGCGCCGCACCCCCAGTTTCTGATATGCTAGGGCTAATGTATTGCCTCTCAGCCAGGCGGCTCTGGCCGTGCCTCGTCCTCGCGGCCGCCCTTCCCTTGGCGGCGCAGCAGAAGAGTGTGGTTATTCCTCTGCTTCCGGTTTCCTCATGGAAACTTGGCTCGGTGGCAAAGCTATCGGTGGAAGACTTCACTCAGTTTGGCGATCAGGCCAGCGTGGACAAAGAATTGGGTGTGACGTCAGGGAGCGAGCGCACGTACGGCAAAAGAAGCCTTCAGGCAACGGCGATTTTTGAAGAAGCAGCGGACCCCTCTTCGGCATACGCCCTCTATACGCTCTACCAAACCCGCGACTCAAAGCCCGTGCGCGGCGTCGACCTGGCTGCGGCCAATCCGAAGGGCGCGTTGATGACCCGCGGCCGCTACTTCATCCGCGTTCTCCGCCCTGCAGATTCGGAGCTGACGGATCGGGACGTCCGCTCGCTCCTGATCGCGATTGGCGGCGCCAAAATTTCTGCCCAGAATTTACAAAGCCTTCCCCGGCCGCTGCCTCGCCGCGGCCTTGAGCCAGGGTCAGAAAAATACCTTTTGGGACCCGCATCGGCCAAGCTGGCTTTGCCTTCGTTTCCAGCGAATCTGATTGGCTTTGAAGACGGGGTTGAAGCCAAAGCGGGGACTTATACGAGTGACGGAAGCCGGATGATGTTGCTCCAGATCGACTATCCCACCCCACAGATTGCGGACTTTCGATTTCAGCAAATGAGTAAGGCTTTGCACATCAACCAGGGGCTTGGCCCGGCGCCCATCTATGGACGGCGGCAGGGGTCATATTGCCTGTTGGCGCTGAACTCGAAATCCGAGGCGGCTGCAAATCACCTTTTGGGCCGTTTTAAGATCAACCAAGTGGTCAGCGAGATACCCGAATATGCCGGGAAAGCCAACGTCGCGGTTCAGATCGTCAACCTCCTCGTAGCCAACGGTCTGTTGATTATTATCATCGCCTTGCTGGCGATTTTGGGAGGGATCGCCCTATACCTGACTAAACGACTGATTATGAAGCTGTTCCCAAATTCGAACTTGATCCGGGCGGACGACGATATTTTGATTAGACTTAAAATAAGTTAATTTTTTTCAGTAGTTTGCAGGCTTTTTTGAAGAGTCATCCACCGCATTGCGTGGTCGCTCGCAAGCCCGGCAAAGGCGCCCGGGGAAGATCAGTAAGCCATTGATATATAATAAGTTATAAGCATAAAAAAAACCACAAAAATCCCTTGACACAGGCTGGGCCGATTAACTAGACTCCCTTCGGGTTTAGTTGGCGGAGCGCGTTCGCCTTTCTATTCTCCTCTCTGAAAATGCTCACCCGCATATTTGGCCGCTATGCTAAATTTGTTGGGTGAGCATTTTTATGTCAGCCGGCGTAGCTCAGTCGGTAGAGCAACGGTTTCGTAAACCGTAGGTCGGAGGTTCGATTCCTCTCGCCGGCTCCATTCTTTTCAATAAGTTGCGGTATGTCGACGATCTGGCGCTCCGTGCCTTGTTGCGCGGGTGTTGCGTTTTGTTGCAGACTCGTTTGCTCGTCCAGAGCATCAACCCAGGCGATGTTACCGCCAGGAATCAAGTGCCCATAAGTGTCCACTGTTACCTGTATTGAACTGTGGCCCATCTGCTCCTTGACGTAAGCTAAGCTCGCGCCCTTCTGGATTAGCAGCGAAGCGAATGTATGACGGAGCGCGTGGAAAGTCACCCGCCGCAACCCGGCCGCTTGGACGCAAGGCTGAAAGTCACGATGGTACAAGTTGCTGCCATTGAGGTATCCGCCGGTCCGAGACGGGAAGACCAACTTGGAAATCTTAGGTTGCCCTTCTCCGTCGAACTGCCCCTTCGCGATGGCTTGAAGCGTTCTGCCATCCCGCAATTCCATCAAGGCGCGCCGGAGATCCCGGCTGAGATCAACGCGCCTCGCCTTTCGTCCCTTCGGTGACGTGACTCTGCCCCGGACCAGATTGTGGCGAACTAACAAGTAGCGGTTGGTATCGTCCTCGCCCGCACCAAACTGGATGTCGTCCCATTCGAGGGCCACCAGTTCCCCCAGGCGCAAGCCGGCGCGGATCGCAGTAAGGAAGAGGGGGTAACGCCCAGGGCGGATTTCATTGGTTGTTTCAAGGAAGTGTCGCGCCTCCTCGCGAGTCAAAAATTCAACCTTGCGACCGCGTCCTTTGGCCAGATTGAACCGTCCGATCCGCGATGCGGGGTTTTGCTCGATCAAGCCATCCTCAACAGCGTGGTTCAGCACGGCGCGTAGAGCGGCCAGAATATTCCGGGCTGTGTTCTTCGCTCGATCCTCTGGTTTGGTCAGTTCTGCCAAGAATGACTTAACTTTCGTCCGGGTAATTTCATCCAGACGTGCAGTTCCGAATGCCGGAAGAAGATGAAAGCTAAGAATTCCCTCGTAGCTCTGTACAGTCGAGAATTTCAGGTTGGGGCGTACGTGGGAAGCAAACCAGCGAGTGGCGTAGTCCGAAAAAGTTGGTAAAGCCTTTTCTTCACTGGCGCTGAATTGGCCCAAGGTCAGTTGGCGCTCGATCTCTCGCCGCACCTGTTCGGCTGCTTCTCGACTCGTTCCAACACAGCGGGCTTTGCGCTTGCCTTTCCAATTGATGAAAACATACCATTTGCCCGCGTGTTTCTTAACTCTGACTCCCATGGACGCCTCTAGCAGTTCTGCATGGATTAGCTCGGCGCAACCGGACGCGGGGGACGTCACCCTCTACGCTGCTGTCCGAGAACTTCGTCAAGTATTCGGTCCACGTCAACAGCCGCGAGCGGCTGGACGCGATGCCTCTCAAGAAACCGATCAAAATCGGATCTCCGCACAAGCACCTTGCCACGCACCTTGGTGGCCGGGAGTGGATCGCGCGGAGAGCGAATCCACAACCGTAGGGTTCGTTCGCACACGTTGGCATATACGGACAGCTCCCGAAGGCCCAGCCACTCGCGCAGTCCAGCGGCAGTATTATCTGGCGCTCTGACATCCTGTCGGATTCCATCGGGAAATCCGAAATTGGTCTTTCGTATGCCGGGATAATCGAACATGGTGTGAACCTTCCTTCTGTGGTTCAATGCTCCGGAGCGTGTGCAAGCACGATTTGTGCCTGCGGCCAAGGCAAAGTCGGCGGTACTCGAATCGGCTCGATGACGACTGCGGCGCCGTGAAACAGCGTGTCCACGTCAAGCGCATCATCATAGCAGGTGTTCAGGATCGCGTTCGCACCGAGGGCCTCGGCGTTGTGCTGAAGCTCGTCAAAGGTCTCGCCCTGGGCGGAGCCCTTGTAGGCACTGATGTGATAGCCCTCGATGGTGCTCGCCGTGGTGACGAAGGTCATGATTGCGCCTCCCGTATGAGGGCCTCGCGTGCCGGATCGCTTGGCTCAGGCAGTTGGAGAATGTGGCCGCAGCGGCGGCACATAAATGAGCTCTCCCACACTCGCCGGTGCGCCGGGAAGATCCCGTAGTTGTACCAGAAGGTGAGGAGCAGCAGGAGCGTCATCAATGTGAGATACCCATAGATGAGCCAGGCCAGATCCATGTTGAACTGGCCCAACAGGCCCGCCCGGCTTAGCGTGGCGTTAAGGCTTTCGAACACAAATTCGATGCATGGGAATCCCACCAAGCCCCAAAAAACAAACGCCAGATGGACCATTTGCGCGGCGGGGAGACTGCTTGAGAGAGCCTGCTTTGGAGTCGCCCTTTGGTTTTGGCTCCTCCGAAGCCGATATGCGGGCCTCCAGACCCGAGGGCTAATCCCCAGCCGCGCGAGCGGGCTTCCAGGTCTGAAAAGCCTTGGGCGTAGACCAGCGATAGTCTCGTGAATTTATTTGATCCGCATTGCTGGCATTCGATGTTCATGTCTCACCTCACCAAACTCCTGGAATCAGCCAGTGGCGAACGTGGTTGGCATATCCGGCGTAGCCTTCGAGTTCTTTGGTCAAAAACTGATCTTCCCTCCACGTCCTCCACAGAATGAGTGTTGAGTAACACAGTGCTGGAATCAAGGCAAATACGGAGCCGAAAACAATGGCAGTCGCCGGCATGATGACTGCCATCGCCAGATAACCCGGATGGCGAACGAAGCGGTATGGCCCGCGAGTCACAAGCTTGTGGCCGCGCTCTGTTTGGATA
>JBOGJY010000156.1:0-3665 GCA_050745325.1 Terriglobia bacterium | reverse complement strand
CCGTCTCGAGGTGCAAGGTGCGAGACGCGTATCCCGCGGCCAAAAGCTGTTCCGTCCAACTGGTGATCATGTTTAATTCGTGAGTCAGCTTGAGGCGCTGAACAAACGTACCGCGTCCTTGTTGCCGTATCAGTAGACCTTCGGTCACAAGTTCGTCGATGGCCCTGCGGACTGTAATGCGGCTCACTTCGAAGCGGGTTTGGAGGTCGGGTTCGGGTGGAATGGCTTGTCCTGGTTCCATTTTGGCCAGATCCTCACGCAGCGCCTCACGAATCTGCGCGTATAATGGAACATCAATGGTTCGATTCACCGCCATTTGATCCCTCCCCTCTGCACGTCAATGTGCCTGCCGCAGATTCCCTTAAACAGCAACTCCCAATTCGCCTCAGCATTCAACTATGCTCCCATAATCACCAAATACATTATGACGTCTCAACATCATAATAACAAAGTACCCGCCATGTCATCATAATGTTAGCTCGAATTCTATCAGAAAATTTTGCCTTGACAATCTAAATCGAGGTTGGTAGTGTTCATAAAGTCTTAGGCGTGCGGTCTATTTAGCCTAAAAGTCTACAACAAATAATCATGACGACATGATCTATCGATCTACTTTTCATCGATGGCCCTTCAAGAATTTTGACTGCGGAGGTCATTTTATGAACAAGCTGACCAAGGAAGTTGCGATTCTAGCGCTGGCGGTCATTGTATGGTCACCGATCTTGTTGCGGGGGCAGAATTCCAACGCTAACATTGCCGGAACGGTGATGGATCAAAACGGCGCGGCGGTTCCAGGCGCCAATCTGATGTTGACGCTGGGTACATCGGGAACGGTGAGGAGAGCCACGACCGGGTCGGCCGGAGACTTCTCCTTCCCGAACCTTCCCGCCGGAACCTACGAGTTGCAGTGTACGAAAGCTGGATTTGAAACCTTTGTTCAGCAAGGGATCATCTTGCACCTCAATGAGACGGCAAACGTCCCCGTTTCGCTCAAGGTAGGCGCCTCATCCCAAACGATACAAGTTTCAGCCAACGCCTCGCCACTCAACTTTCAAAACGCTGTGGTGCAGCACGGAGTTTCCACGCAGCAAATCCAGTCGCTTCCACTGGAAGTGTCGGGAGCACAGCGGTCTGCCGCGAACTTCGTGACGATCATGCCGGGAGTTAACGGAGGGTCCGGCGCGGCTGCCGCGTATGCGCAATTCAACGGAGGCCAGGAAGATTCCGACGAGGCGGTCCTCGACGGGGTCAGCATGGTTGAGGGCCTCCTTAGCCAGAGCGGGACAGTGGCGATTGCAGCCGATTTCCCCATTTCTCCCGATGCGGTAGGTGAAATCAGCCTTCTTACTTCGAACTACGATCCGCAGTATGGGGCTACAACCTCAGCCGTCATTGTGGCCAGCACCAGAGAGGGCACTGACCAATTCCACGGCGGAGGTTACGAATATAACCGGAACACGGATTTGAATGCCCGGCAATATGGCGTCGCCGAGCGTCCCAAAGACATTGAAAACGATGTGGGCGGTTTCATTGGCGGGCCCCTGCATATACCCCTATTCTGGTCCGGGCGCAAGAAAAGCTATATCTTTGTTAACTTTGAAGCCTATCGCTCAGAAGGAGCGGCAACCAAACCCATACTCACGGTCCCGACGGCTGCCGAGCGGGCAGGCGATTTCAGTGCATGGCCGCAGCCAATTTACAATCCAGACACCACAACTGCCAATCCGAGTTTCAATGCTACCTTGCCCACGGGACCGGCCAACTTGCCCTACCTGCGCCAACAGTTTCCGGGCAATGTGATCCCTGCGAACGATCCCGAGTTCACCACTTCACTTGCCGCAGGATGGCTGAAATATGTCCCCTTGCCGAATCGTCCCGGGTTTACCGCAAACTATGAATCTCCATATGCCTTGGCGAACAGCCTGAACGCCCATACGGATCAATGGGACGTCCGGGGCGACCAATACATCGGAGACAAGGACCACGTGGAGGTGACGTGGCATTATCGCGGCACGCTTCCCTTTACCCAATATGCGCTCCCCAAGCAGATTGATACAAACAATACCCGCATTCCCAATTACAGTGAAGTCCTCCGGCTCAACTACGACCACACATTCGGACCCAGCCTGCTGAATCATTTTGCGCTCGGCTACCTTGATCTGCTGACTGAGGAATACAACGCGTCGGACTGTTGCGTGAAGGATGTTCCCCAAATCGCGGGCGTTTATAACCACGCGCACGAATCGAATATCAATTTTGGCGACGGATTTTCAAGTTACGGTGGGAACTCCGACCTTCTAAGCACCCGGCCGACATGGATCGCCAATGACACGCTTACCTGGGTGCGAGGAAAGCACACTTTTGAGTTCGGCGGGGAATACCGCAACCTCGCGTACCCGACTCAGACCACGCAAGGCGGCACGGGGAGTTTTGATTTTAGCGACTTGAACACCGGGCTCATCGGGATCCCCAGCGGGAACTCTTACGCCAGTTTTCTCCTGGGAGATGTTAGCTTTGCCAACGCCACCTTCTATACACTCAGCGCGTTTAGGCCGCAGGCAAAATCAGTCGGCTTCTTTGCCGGCGACACATGGAAGGCTACGCATAAACTCAGCGTCAATTACGGGCTGCGTTGGGACCTGTATCAACCCTCTGAGGAAGCCAAGGATCAAACTTCCTTCCTGGATCCGACCCGGGCCAATCCCGGGGCCGGGGGTCTGCCTGGCGCGCTCGTTTTTGCGGGCGCCAAATACGGTTCCGCCAGCTATGGAAGCCCCTACCCGGAACACTTGTATACACATGCCTTTGGCCCGCGTATCGGCATAGCCTATGCGCTGAATGATAAAACAGTCGTCCGCACCGGCTATGGAGTTTTCATGATGCAGAATTTTTATCCTGGGTGGAATGGTGGGATCGCCACTGACGGCTTTAATGAAACGGTTTCATTTAGCAGCGCCCTGGGCGGCCTTCAACCGGCATTCCTGCTGCAAAATGGTCTCCCGCAGAATTTTACTCCACCTCCCTTCATCAACGAATCCTCTCTGAACGGCCAGGGCGGTCCAAACTATAGGCCGTTCAATGCTAACCAGGTGCCTTATGCGCAGCAATGGAACCTGACCGTTCAGCACCAGTTTTCGCAGAACACCCACGTGAGCGTAGGCTATGTCGCCAGCCACGGCGCCCGGTTGCTCTCGCAGATTGACCCCATCAACGCTCTGAACCCTTCCTATTTGTCGATGGGCTCGGAGTTGTACGACCAGTTCCAACCCAACCAAGCGTCGCTTGACGGCGTGAGCCAACCTTATGCCGGCTGGGCGGCGCAAATGCAGGCTTGCGCACCCAGCGTGGCGCAAGCCCTTAGGCCCTTCCCTCAATACTGTGGGAACCTTACGGGAGATAATGAGAATCAAGGCTGGTCCAACTACAACTCGCTGCAGGCGTCTTTTGAACATCGGTTTGCGCACGGACTCTGGTTGAGCGCCGCCTACACGTGGTCAAAGACGATGTCGACCACCGACTTTATCCAGGTCACAACGCAGGGCAGCGCCTTTTCGCCCTATCAAAAGGGGCGGAACTACTCGCTCTCTGAACAGGATATACCGCAGATATTCAGTCTTGCGACCGTCTATGACCTGCCCTTTGGCCGTGGCCGCCGCTTCCTCAAC
>JBOGJY010000155.1:0-11270 GCA_050745325.1 Terriglobia bacterium | reverse complement strand
TACGGCGCGCGGGCGCGAGTTCCTCAGCCTGTGGAACCAATGCGACGAAAAGCGGCCCAAGGCGGACGACCCGCGCGTTCAGCAGTTGCTGGCGTGGATCGAAGAGGAGCGCGCCGCGTTGGTGGAGCAAGAGGCGCTCTACCGGCGGCAGGAGGAGCTTGAGATTGAGCGCCCGGAAGAGACCGGTGGACTCGATCCCCTGGATGAGACGTGGCAGGCCATCACGCATCAGCTTCAGCAGCTTGACCGGCAGATTGACGCCAAGATCCGGCTGCTGCTGCGGCTCGAGAAACGCGCCCATACCGATACGGCCGATACGGCGGGTGAGCCGAATGAGCCACATGGGCTACATGAGATTAGTGAGCAGGAAGGGCAAACAGACCCTGCGGCGGTGGCTCTGATCCATCGAAACCCGCCGCAGAGTTTTAACGGCAAAACTCTGCGCTACACCCGCCCCACCCCACCCCATGACTCCATCCCTCTCCCTCTGGGAGAGGGTGGCGCGCCCTTCGGCTCCGCTCAGGGTAAACTCCGCGCGACGGGTGAGGGGCTTCCCTGGGCGGAGTTGAAGCGCCGCCCCCGTAACGAAAAGGCACACAAAAATCGCGGAACGAAGCCTAGCGAGCCTTTAGAATCAACAACGGAGGCTATGACAGTAGGCTCGCTGAGTCAGGGAAACAGGGCTGGCGCAGAGGCTCAGGTCTGCGGATAAGCCCGGTTCCCCGGCCAAAGGCGCCGCGTAACGCCTGCAACGGTTGACACCTAAGAGACAAACGAGATAAGTGAGACGCGCGCGCCGCGCCGCCGGTAGAGCTGCGCCTTTACGCGCCTAGCCGTGGGTAAAACCCACGGTCGCGGCTTCTGTAGGCTTCTGTGGGCTCTTGTAGGCTTTTGTAGGCTCTTGTAGCGCCGCCATTCAGGGCGGCACATGCCGGGCGTAAAGCCCGGCGCTACAAGTAACGATCTGACCCTGTTCAACCCCTCCGGGGTTGCCCGGGGACAACCCTGGTCCACGTTCCGTGGGTTCCACCCACGGCTATTCATGTTCCACCGCTTCGCAGTGGCGTCACGGCACGTGGGTCTAACGTGAAGCCGCGCCAGGGCTGCGTTGGGGAAATGCGTTGGCCTGGTGCGGCGGCCTCTGGTCTTTACGCTTAAAAGCCGGCGGCCAGAGGCCGCCGCTACAATCGCAGTGGGCGCCCAGCCTGCCGAGCGGGCCGCGGCAAACGATTGCCCCAATCATCCCAATCATTTCTTCGTTATGCTGGCCAAGGCGCCGGGGCAGACGGTTGACAGGCGCCGGGCCGGAATTGATAATGGAACCGTGTTCGGGACGGCGAAGGCGGCGGCTTCGGCGGCCCGGCATGACACATTGACAAGCTTCTTCAGCATCCTATAAGTGGGCTAATGGCACGCGGGGATGCCCGGTTGCGTTTCCTGATATCCCAGAGAGGTGAGTGTGTATGGCCACCACAACCACCACGGTTCATAAGAGCATGGCGCTATCTCCGGAAGCGTTAATGGGCGCCTACAGGACCATGTTCCTGGCGCGAAAGCTGGACGATAAAGAGATCCAGCTCAAGCAGCAGAACCGCGCTTTCTTTCAGATTAGCGGCGCCGGACACGAAGCCATTCAGGTGGCGGCGGCGATGTGCCTGAAGCCTGGCTACGACTGGTTTTACCCTTATTACCGCGACCGCGCCCTGTGCCTCCAGCTGGGCGTCACCCCTTACGAAATGCTGCTGCAAGCTGTCGGCTCCAAGGAAGACCCCGCCTCGGGGGGGCGGCAGATGCCGTCGCATTGGTCATCGCCCTCGCTGCATATCGTCTCCCTCTCAAGCCCGACCGGCAGCCAGATTTTGCAGGCCGTGGGCGCTGCGGACGCCAGCCTCTATTTCGCCCGCGTCCAGGAAGCGGCGGAGCTTTCCCGCAGCTTCCATCACGACGAAGTGTCCTTTGTTTCACTCGGAGAAGGCGCCACGAGCGAGGGCGAATTCTGGGAGTCGGTCAACTGGGCGTCGAACGGCAAGCTGCCTTTGTTCTACGTGGTGGAGGACAACGGCTACGCCATTTCGGTGACCACGGACGTCCAAACCGCGGGCGGCAGCATTTCCCGGCTGCTGAAGAATTACCCGAATCTTCTTGCCATTGAGTGCGACGGCACGGATTTTGTGGCCGCCTACGACGCCTGCTGTAAAGCGGCGGAGCACACGCGCAAGCGGCGCGGCCCGGCGCTGATACACGCTCATGTAGTGCGTCCTTACTCCCATTCCCTTTCCGACGATGAGCGCCTGTATAAGCCGGATGCCATCCGGCAGCAAGAGGCGAAACGCGATCCCGTGGCGCGCTCGCGCCGCTACCTGCTGAGCCTGGAACTGAGCCATGAAAAGGATCTGCTCGCCATCGAGGCGGCGGTCGAGCGGGAAATCCTGGAGGCCGTTGATAAGGCTCTGGCGGCGCCGCCGCCGGACCCCTCAACAGTATCTCTTTACCTCTATTCTCCGTCCACCGATCCCACTTCCGATCGCTTCGATCATCCGCCGCGGTTTCAGGGCGAGCCGAAAACCATGGTGGACCTCATCAACGCTTGCCTCAAAGACGAGATGGGGCGCGACCCGCGCGTGGTCGTTTTTGGGGAAGACGTTGCCGATTGCAGCCGCGAGAACGAGCTGCCGCAGGTGAAGGGCAAGGGAGGGGTCTTCAAGGTGACACACGGCTTGCAGCGGGAGTTTGGCTCGATCCGCTGCTTTGACACTCCGCTGGCCGAGGCTTCTATTGTCGGCCGCGCCACGGGCATGGCGGAGCGCGGATTGAAGCCGGTGGTTGAAATTCAGTTTTTCGACTACATCTGGCCGGCCATGATGCAAATTCGTGACGAGCTCACCACCATACGCTGGCGCTCGAACAACGGCTTCTCGTGCCCGATCGTCATTCGCGCGCCCATTGGCGGTTATCTGGCGGGCGGCGCAATCTATCACAGCCAGTCGGGCGAATCCATCTTCACTCACCTCGCCGGCCTGCGCGTGGTGATGCCTTCAACGGCGCTTGACGCCAACGGATTGTTGCGCACGGCCATCCGCTCGGACGATCCCGTGCTCTTCCTCGAGCCAAAGCATCTTTACCGCCAGACCCACAACCGGAGTCCCTATCCAGGCCCCGATTACATGATTCCTTTCGGAAAAGCGAAGCTGGTGCGCGAGGGCCCGGACTTGACCATGATCACTTACGGGTCGCTCGTGGTGCGTTCGGTTCAGGCGGCCAAGTCGCTGGAGAAGGAAGGCATTCGCGCGGAGATTCTCGACCTCCGCAGCCTCGATCCTTATGACTGGGATCTGATCAGCGCGTCGGTGAAGAAAACCAGCCGCGTGATGGTGATTCACGAAGACAATGTTTCGTGGGGCTACGGCGCCGAGATTGCGGCGCGCATCGCGGAGGAGCTTTTTGAATTTCTTGATGCGCCGGTGCGGCGCGTGGGGGCCAAGGACTTGTTTGTCCCTTACCATCCGGCGCTTGAGGCGGCCGTGCTGCCACAGCCGGAGGACATCCTTCGCGTGGCGCGCGAGCTGGCGGCGTATTGAGCGGGGCGCTGTAGCGGGTCAGTTTGACGTAGAGGTGGCTTCATGCCGCCTCAATGTGGCGGGGTAAACCCGCCGCTACAGCTTGCGGGCCGATGGGTTGCGGATCAAAACTTTTTGAGGATTTTCGTTACCGGCGCGAACCGGGTTGAGGTGGGATCATCAACCTTCCCCGGCGTGTCCATGGGATGATCCGCCAGGGCTAAGAACTGGGAATACTCGAGGGACGCGTTGAGCCACTTCTCCAGCATAGCGGTTCCTGTCTGGCCGATATAATTGAAGACGGGCCTGCCGGTGCGGTCAAGAATTACGATCTGCGGGATGTTACCCGCGAAATACTTTTGCACGAGTTTGTTCTGTTCCCCCGACCAGCCGTAATTAAAGTCGATCACCACAAAGTGCACCCGGCCTTTGTATTCGTTGTAAAGGTCCACCGTGGTGCGCGCCTGGAGCTTGGCGTTGTAGCAGAACTCGGCGTAAAAGACGATGAAATTGGGCACGCCGGGTTTCAGGCTTTCCATCATGTTGTCGCCTGTGATGAGCGCCCCTTGCATGCCGTTCTTTTTGTAATTCAAATGGGGATTGAGAACCAGGTTCTCCGCCGCCATCAGGAAGGAAGGCAGTAGAAATGCGAGCGTAAGCGCGGCCACCAGCCGGTATTTGTGCATAGGTTCAGTCCTTAATGTTGGGTTGGGTCAATGCGAAGACCTTCGAAATTTGGGTGGCGCCGCAGTTTGATGTAAAGGCGGCTTTAGGCCGCCACAATATGGCTACACCCGAAACTGCGACACTCCCGGAATTTGCGGCGCCGTTTTCCCACCTCATTGGATGTTGTTCGATCCAAAAGGGCTGCATAAACTCTGGGTTCGCCATCACGCTTTTGGCCCGGCTCAGTCCACCACGGGCACGCCGGCGCGTTCCTCGAGGACGCGGTACGGAGCCTTTTCGGGAAGCAGCATAGCGTCACGCGAAATGAAAAACGTTTGTTCCAGCGCAAAGCGGCCGGTGAGGACGGCATGAGGCACCAGATCGGTAAACACCAGCCAGGTCGAGCCTGGAGGGAATTCCCATTTCGACTTCGGGCAGTTCTGCTGGAAATCCTGATTGTGCTTCAGATAGTGATGGAAGCCCAGCATGAACTCATCATAGGGCGTCCGGTCGACAACCGGCAGTCCCGCGGCGTGAGCCAGCCGCGTCATCCGGCGGGCAAGCGGGCGCCACGGCGAACGGGCCCTGGCGGCCGTCCGGTCGAAACTTGCTCGGTCGCCAAACTTTTTAACCAGCGCATCAAATGGGTCACTCGTCAGCCAGACCCGGGATTGCTCGGGATTGAGGTTCGTAAACACACGCAAAATGCGGTTGCCGTTTGAAGGCCGGGTGGGAAACGCATCCACGTGCAAAAGGTCGTTTCGCTTGCTTTGGGGAAGATTTCTGCCCTCTTCCTCAATCGGCCTGAAGCTGGCAAAATCCAAACGCCAGCGGCCCGCATAGGGCGTAAGGAAGCGGTCGAGGAATTCTGAGACGCTCTGCGAGTAAGCGCGCATGACTCCGCGCATCTTTTCTTCGTCCGCGCTGCCCCGTGTGAGGCCGTTGATGCGGTCGCGCGCGGGCTTATAGGAAATGTTTTTGTGATGCGCCGAATCGCTTTGCCGCGCCTGGAGCAGAAAGACGCGGTCGCTTTCCGGCAGCGCAAAGGGGGTTCCCGCGAAGAAAAGAATGCCGCCCTTTTCGAGCTGCTCGCAATAGCGGCGCGCGCGTGGTTCGGCGGCGCCGGGCTGGGACCAGCCCGCGGCGGAATAATCTTCTGCGTGAATCAAGCCCATGCGCCTGCCACGTCTCCGTGCAATCAATAACGCTTCTGCTGCAAGCGGCTGCAACGGCGGGTAGTGGGTCAGTTTGCGGTGTAGCGGCGGATTTACCCCGCCCTATTGTGGCGGCATGAAGCCGCCTCTACGTCAAACTGACCCACTACCCAACGGCGCCTTATTCACCTTCGCCAAGCCAGCCGCCAATGGCTTTGAGCGCCGGAACGTTGTCACAAACGGCCTTGAAGGCTGCGGTGATGGGGACGGCAAGCACCAGCCCCATTGCCCCCCACAGCCACCCCCACAGCATCATGGCCAGGGTCACGGAAAGCGCATTGAGCCGCACCCGGCCTCCCACCAGCTTCGGCGTCAGCACGTTAACCGAGACAAAGTGGACAAGCGAGACCGTAACGGCGATAATGACGATCGGCCCCGCATGATCGAACTGCATCAGAGCCACGAGCAGGGGAGGCAGCGCCGCCAGAGCCACACCGATGTACGGAACCAGATCCAGGGCCGCCGATATTCCGGCCAGAATTAAAGCATATCGAAGATGGATCACCACGTAAACAGGCGCGATGATCGCCATCGACACGAGCGCCACCAGGATGTTCCCGAAGACGTACTCGCGAACCATGGCGCCGATGGAATCGAGGATCTTCTCCACTTGCCCGCGGCGCTCATCGGGGAAAAGGGTTACGGTTGCAGAGCGCAGGTGGCGCTTGGAGGTCAGCATGAAGAAGACGAGGAAGGGAATGAACATCACCGTAACCACAAAGGTGTAGAACGAGCCGATCCCGCGCAGCAGGAAGGCCGTCCATCCGGATTGCTGCTGAAGCTGCACGGTGGGCAGGTTATTCTCCGGGCTGCTCATGATCGAAGTTGTGCTTTGCCGCAGATGGCTGACGATATTCTGATAATGCTCGACGATCTGCTTGATCCGCGCGGCGAGATTTGGAAGGTCCTCCACAAAAGCCACGGCGCGGTCGTAAACAAGGTAGAACATGAGGTAGATCAGCCCCAATGCGATGAGGACCATCATCGCCGCGCCAAGCCAGCGCGGGATTCGAATCCGCTCCAGCAGGCTGACCGCGGGGTCGAGCACAAAAGCGATCAGGATGGACACCACCAGTGTGATCAGAATGGAGCTTGCATAATAGGCGCAAATCAGGACAACGGCGCCCGCAATGATGCGCAGGCTGCCGCTTGAGGCGATGGCGGAGAGAGGGCGTTCAAGCAGTTCCGGCAGCTCCGGCGGTTCCGGCCGTTCTGACCATTCGGGCTTAATTTCCGGCATTTTGATCCCGCTTGATTTTAGCCCAAGTTCGCCCCGAACAGGAGCAGAGAGTCTGTATGGCAACTGTGGTTGTGGCGGCGGTCTGTGACCGCTGGTTTGCCAAAAGTAACGACCGGCGGGCAGAGGCCGCCGCTACAGCGCCTTCTGCGAGGCTGCCCCACAGGCTCTTCAGCCCTACACGCGCCCCCCTAAAGGGCGGCGCTACGTCTAAAACTGAGACGCTATTCTAATCGTGGACACAAGCTTGAACGGAATGGAGGGCTGTGCTAGGCTTCACCCATGAAGACTTTAATTCGGAGGTAACCTTCCCATGAGCAACTCGACCGAGACCGTCCGGGACCAACTGATGGTCAGAGATACGGAATTCCAGCGTTTGAAGGACGAACACGCTCATTACGACGCCCAGCTTGAAGAGCTCGAACAGAAGAAGTACCTGACCGAGCAGGAACAGGTTGAGGAAATCCGCCTGAAGAAATTAAAGCTGCGCGCCAAGGACCAGATGGAGGAAAAGCTTCACCGCGCCATGAGCGTCTAGCAAGAAGGTATTCACCGTCGCTGTAAGGCGCTTGCTCCGGCGTGATGATCGCGGTAACGCTTCCCGGCGGAGGCGGTGAGATTGCCTGCCTCCGCTGCACCTCTTCGAATGGCGCCTCATTTTATCCCGTTCCAGCCAGCAGACAAATATAATATGGGAGTGGCTGCCTCACATCGCCAGCGGCCTTTGTAGCCTGGCTTTCCAGCGTCCGGGCCGCGGCGGTTTCGCAACGCGAGGCTTGGGTCATGAGAGGCAAGCTAGCTAGCCTTAAATCCAGAACACCCTTATGGTTAAAGAAGGATACGCGTACGGCCTGCCGTTGCTCCTGATCGCCGCGGCGCTTTTTGTCTTGAGAATCACCGTGCCCGCGGTAATCTTTCTGGCGCTGGCGATCCTGGCGCTCAATTTCTTTCGCGACCCCGGCAGGGAGATTCCAGGCGACGCCCGCGCGCTGGTTTCCCCCGCGGATGGCAAGGTGGTTCAAATCGTGCAAGAGGAATACGAGGGGCGCGCGATGGAGCGGCTGAGCATTTTCATGTCGCCTCTGAACGTACACGTCAATCGCGCTCCCGTCTCGGGCACGATCACCAAGGTGGCTTACAAGCCGGGTTCTTTCCACGTGGCTTCGCGGGCGAAGGCGTCGGTCGAAAATGAGCAGAACCTCTTCGCCATTGAAGGCGAGCAAGGCACGGTCTACGTCAGGCAAATTGCTGGCGCTTTGGCGCGCCGCATCGTATTCTGGAGGCGGTTGGGTGACCGGTTGCAGCGGGGCGAGCGCATTGGCCTGATCAAGTTTGGCTCGCGCGTGGACGTCGCCGCCGAAGCGGGCGTCGAATGGCGCGTAAAGATTGGCGACAAAGTGAAAGCGGGGAGCTCGATCCTTGGAATCACAAAATCCTGAGGTGTTTTTAACCAAGCCGCCGCGCCGCGGGATCTACGTGCTGCCGAGCCTGTTCACCATCGGCACCCTGATCTGCGGATACATTGCCATCCTTTCAACTTTGCGCGGCGCCGAGATGCTGGCCGCTGGAATGGGGCCGGGCGCGGCGCGCATGGCCTTCGACGACGCGGCGATCAAAATCGGATGGGCCATCGTCTTCGACGGGCTTGATGGGCGCATCGCCCGGCTGACGAACTCCGCTTCGAATTTCGGCAAGGAATTCGATTCACTCGCGGACATCATCACCTTTGGCATCGCACCGGCCTTCCTAGCCTACTCCTGGGGCATACAAGCCATCCCTCTGGAGTATGGACAGCTATTAATCCATTACATCCAGAAGGCGGGGTGGCTGGTAGGTTTTGCGTTTCTCATTTGCGGCGCGGCGCGGCTAGCGCGCTTCAATATCGACCGGGGATCTACCAGCGACCGCCGCTATTTCGTGGGGCTTCCCATCCCGGCCGCAGCGGGCGTGGTGGCGGCGATTGTGCATTGGGAGAAGGTTCCGCTTCAAGGCTGGATTTACGGCATCGTCTGGCTGGTGATTGTAGCGGGCGCCGCGTATTTGATGGTCAGCCGCGTGCGGTATTACAGTTTCAAAACCATCGACCTTCGCAAAAGACACTCTTATCTTTTCATTATCCTGATGGGCTTGATTGTGTGGGCGATCTGGGCCTATTCGGAGCCCGTGCTGCTCGCGCTGGCGATGGTGTATTTCCTTTCCGGACCCGTCATGCGTTTGTTTTGGAGATCCCGGCCGCATCCGCCGTCTCACAAACCCGAAAGCACGGAGAGCCGGGAGGCGCACGCGGTATGAAGGCTGCGGTGAACTGGCGGTCGCGGGTCCGCCATTTCGGGCTTTTTCTGGCGCTCGTCCCATTCGCCGGCGGCTGTGGCTATCACGCGGGCGGACGCGGCGCGCTGATTCCGCCGGACGTCAAGACAATCGCCGTCCCGGTGTTCAAAAATGAGACGCCGCAGTTTAAGGTGGAGCAGCAACTCACCGCGGCCGTCACCCAGGAACTAATCGAGCGTACCCAATACCGCCTGACTCAGGAGCCGGCCGCTGCGGATGCGGTTTTGAAGGGGACGGTTAAGGAGATTCGCCAGGGTGTTGCTACTTTCAATCCTCAAACGGGCAGCGCCAGCGCCATTCAAGTGGAAGTCGTTTTGGGCGTCGAAATGACTGACCTTCACAGTAAAAAGGTTATCTTCTCGAACCCCAACTATGTCTTTCGTGAACAGTACCAGGTGAGCAGCAACGCCTCAACCCTGATTGAAGAAGACCCGGCCGCGCTTGCGCGCCTCTCACAAGACTTCGCCCGCTCGCTGGTTACGGATATTCTGGAGAACTTTTAGCGATGCTCCGCCTCACATCAGCAGCGCGGATTATTCATGAATTTTATGCGATGGCCAGGGGGGCACGGTTAAACCCGCGCCCCCCTGACGCTCAAACCGAATTTCGTGAAGAATCCAGGTTAGACGAACGGGTCGCGCGGGGGAAACATTGCGCGACAAGATGGGGGAAACGCGAAAAGGGCTTCACTCATCTAACTAAACAGGCGGCAAGTCATGGCGCCACACCCCGCTGAGGCCTGCGGAGGAGTTTTTGAGCGGTCCGGGAGAGAGCCTATGAACAAGCTAAGGCCCAAGTTGAGACCCAATCTGGGGCACGGTTTCTTCTCGCATCACTTACGTTTCGCGCTGGCAGGATTAGTCACTGTGCTCGCGCTTTCTTGCCAGGCGATGACGCAGCAAAAAGCGAATGTGAATCTGCCATCGGCTCAGACGCCTCCGGCGCAAACCGCCAAGCAGACTGCCGCAGGCCTGGCGAGCATCCACATTCAGTCGACGCTGGTCCAGGCGCCGGTGGCCGTGGAAGATTCCCAGGGGAATTACGTTCAGGATCTGGGCGAATCCGATTTTGAGATCCTCGATAACGGAGTGCCCCAGCGCATCACGCGATTTGGCTTGGCCACTCAACCGGTCGCGCTCGTCATTCTGGTGCAGACGAACCAAACCGTTGACCCGCTGCTTGACCAGGTCCGCCGGCTGGGGTCGATGTTTTCAGACCTCTTTCTTGGGGCGCAGGGCCACGCGGCGGTGGTGTGCTTTGATGACAGGGTGCGGGTGGTTCAGGATTTCACCAGCGACCCGAACACCCTTGACGCGGCTCTCCGCCACATCAGCGCCGAAGGCGCGCGGGACCGCTTGAACGACGCTCTTGCCCGCTCGATCCTGATGCTTTCCGGGCGGCCGTCTTCCGAGCGGCGAGTGATCCTGGTGTTTTCCGAGGGCCTGAATAGCGGCAGCGAAACAACGCGGGATGAGATCATTCGCGGCGCTACGGCGGCGGGCGTGGCAATTTACGGCGTGCGGTTTGAGCCTGAGAATGCGCTGTTGAAGAACAAACAGGAAGCGCCGGCTCCGGACCCGATTGATACGAACCTGGGAAGGCCCGGTCCGCCGGGAAGTCCGCCGTCGGCGCAGACAAACCAGAATTACTGGGGCACACCGATTAACGGCTTGCCGCTGATCACGGACTCGCTCAACGTCCTTCGCTCGGCGCGCTTTAAGGATGTGATGGACGCTTACGCGAAGTATACCGGGGGGCAATCGTTCGGCAACTGGAAGCAGAACTCGTTTGAGACCCGGCTGCAGAAGATTGCTCTCGACGTCAACAGCCAGTACATGCTGGCCTACGCGCCGAGCACCCTTCACCAAACCGGCTTCCACCGGCTCGAAGTGCGCGTGCGCGAGCCTAACTTGAAAGTGCGCGCCCGCGCGGGCTACTTCTACATGACGCCAACGCCCAAGTAGGGCCGCCCTTTACCGTTTGTTATGAAGCCTGTAGCGGCGGCTTTATGCCGCCATGCGCGGGTTGAAACAACTAACGAGATGGCGCCTCAGATCAAAAGCGGTGGAAGATGAATTACGGTCATCCCTCGGCAACCCCGGAGGGGTTGAATATCATAATCGGCACATAAGGCGCACTAAGTTAAGATTGTTAGGCGTTCGGCCCCTTCAGGGCCGGCTGCCTTCTCCGGCTGTGACCGTGGGTTTCACCCACGGCTATTCCTGTCGCTCCCCTTCGGGGAGCAGAAACTGCTGGCGCAAAAAC
>JBOGJY010000154.1:0-2492 GCA_050745325.1 Terriglobia bacterium | reverse complement strand
TCCACCGGGGCGGGGGTCGAGGAGGAGTCGTATTATCACCCGCTCGCAACGCTCTTGAATGAACTCGGCCAGAAGCTCAAGCCGAAGGTTAAGTGTGTCCTACAGCTCGCGAACCGGGGAGCAGGTAAGCCGGACGGCGGCCTCTTCACCGCTGATCAATTCCAGAAGGGTTCCGGCGCCCCGGCGCCCGGCCAGCTACCCTCCCGCGGCGCCATTGAGATCAAGCCCACCAAAGACGACGCTTGGGTAACCGCCGAAGCGAAGCAGGTCACCAAGTATTGGAACAGGTACCGCCAGGTGCTTGTCACCAACTACCGCGATTTCGTTCTCGTAGGCCAGGATTTTGACGGCAATGCAGCGATCCTCGAAACTTACCGGCTGTGGTAGGATTCAATGAGGATGCGAGTGGGATCGACAATCCAAGGCACTAATCGAAGGGCGGAATCTGCTGTTTCACAAAAGATTGTCCGATTGCGGCGTGGCGGATTTCCCAGGGTTCTTGATTTGTTCGCAGGGTGCGGCGGTCTTTCCCTGGGCTTCCAGGCGGCTGGTTTCAAAATTGTTGCTGCGATTGAGTTTGATCCGCTGGCGGCGCAGTCACATGCGCTGAATTTCTTCGGGGACCATTCCACCACCGCCACGGGAGTTCACGCGAAACCCCGTGACATCGCCGCCACGGAGCCAGCGGGAATCGTCTCTGAATTTGAATTGGGTCCGCTCGAAGGCGCCATCGACGCGATTATAGGAGGCCCACCATGCCAAGCCTTTGCGAGGGTAGGTCGAGCCAAGCTTAGGGAGATTGCGAAGCATCCTCACGCATTTCTGCACGACCCCCGCGGCGACCTTTTTCTAAGATATATTCATTACGTAAGGGAGCTTCGTCCGGTCGCAATCGTCATGGAGAATGTGCCAGACGTTTTGAACTATGGCGGACATAATATATCAGAGGAAATGTGCGAAGTTTTGAGCGAATTCGGATACGTTTGCAAGTACACTCTCCTAAACGCCGCCTTCTATGGCGTCCCCCAGATGCGGGAGCGAATGTTTCTTGTTGCTTTGGCGAAAGAGCTGGAGCACGAGGTGAGATTCCCATCCCCGGATCACTGGGTAGAGCTTCCGAAAGGTTATGAGGGGTCACGGCAGGTCGCACTGAAATGCGTCAACGGGAATGGAAAGAACGGTCAATTCCCGCTGTTTGGCGCTTCGGCACGTTACACGCCTCCGCCATCGGCCACGGATGACCTCACGGCGGCTGTTACGGCAAGAGAGGCGCTCGGTGATCTTCCACACATCACTCTACACCTTGAAGGTAAGCTGACCCGTGGTGCCAGACGATTTTCGGAGGTCATTCCGTATTCGACGGCCAAAGATATCTCTGAATATGCAAGACTGATGAGAGGCTGGCCCGGATTTGAGAGCCCAGTTGGGGTTCGCGACCACGTGATTCGTCGCCTTCCTCGTGACTATCAGATTTTTCGCCGCATGAACCCTGGAGACCAATATCCACAGGCTTTCAAATGCGCGCTGGAGTTGTTGTCGGAGCGCGTAGTAGATCTGCGAAACGCGGGGCGCGAAATCGTCGAAGGGACGCAAGAATACGAGACGCTCAAAAGTAGAATTGTGCCGCCTTATGATCCGGGCAAGTTTCCAAATAAGTGGCGAAAGATGGAAGCCGACCTGCCGGCGAGGACCCTTATGGCGCACTTGGGGAAAGATGGCTATTCGCATATTCATTATGACGGTAATCAAGCAAGGACAATCTCCGTCCGAGAAGCCGCCAGACTGCAGTCATTTCCCGACGGCTTCATGTTTAAAGGAACGATGAATCCGGCCTTCAGACAGATTGGAAACGCTGTGCCACCATTACTCGCCCTGGCACTGGGAAGGACAATTATCAAACAACTGAAAAGAGCGTGAATGCTACGAAAACTTGCGATTAAGAGGCTCACCAAATCCGATCTCACCTTCTTTGAGTGGCATGTTAGAAACGAACCAGCTGGAAAGCAGAAGGCGGTCAACCTGAATGCGAACGTGTTTGTGCGCAGGTTGTATCCCTCCTTGCCCGTGATAGCTGAGGCGAAGTCTGGCAGGCTCGCCCTGGACCTATTCCTCTACGGGCCCGGCCTGCAAGGGGAATATAACCTGCAACGAAAAATCGTGAAGCATGGTGCCTACAAAAACTGGCGCTTAAATGGAGAGGTCATATTTAACCCGGAAGACAGCCCGAACAGGTTTAATTCCCTAAAAGAAGGCGATTTTGTCATTTTTGATTTCCTGGGCGATTTGCTGCCGACCTCAGCCCGTGCCGTCTTTATTTCGAAATCGGTTCCAGAAGACAGACGGCTTCATTCACTCATCGAAACTGTTCTAGGCCGAAATAGTATGGCCGCGTGCATCGCCTCAGAATTGGCAGGACTTATCGAGAGGGCTGCGCCCGCTGAAGCTCATCCCGTAAATGAATTAGTTTTGGATGCAGCTCTGGAAGATGCCGC
>JBOGJY010000153.1:0-11021 GCA_050745325.1 Terriglobia bacterium | reverse complement strand
CAGCGACCTTGAATATCTCAGCGATTATATTGGTCCCCGCCTGACCGGCGCGCCGGGCGCAAAGCAAGCGGTTCAATGGGGCGCCGAACGCATGAAAGCGATTGGGCTTGAGAACGTGCACACCGAGCCCTACGCGGTGTTCCTCGGCTGGACGCGCGGCCCAGCCTCCGCCGAGATTCTCTCGCCCGCTCATCACCCCCTGACGGTGGATTCAATGGGATGGGTGGGCTCAACACCGGAAGGCGGCGTGACGGCGGACGCGGTCGCGGTGAACCTTTATCAGCTAGACCAGGAGATGAAGGACAACGCGGCGAAGTGGGCGGGCAAGATCCTGGTGATGGTCGTAAAAGGCGAAGCCCCCAAGGACCGGGCCGGTCTTTTTGTGAAGTTCGGTGATTTCCTCAAAGCCGCTCATGCGGCGCACGCGGTCGCGGTGATCGGAGGTCAGGGCGGCCAGCTTGCAGCGGGGATGAACATCACCCATACCGGCATCCTGGGGTTTGCAAAGTATTATGACATTCCGGTCGTGAGTATGACGAGGGAGGATCAGGAGCAGATCAATCGCTTTCTCGACCACGGCAAAACGGTGAGCATCCACATCGACGTTGAGAATCGCGTCACGGCGGGACCCGTCGAAGCTGCCAACGTAGTGGGTGAAATCCGGGGAACGGAACATCCGGAACAGATTGTGGTGCTCGGCGCGCACCTGGATTCGTGGGATCTCGCCGAGGGAGCTACGGATAATGGCGTAGGCGTCGCCTGCGTCCTCGAGGCGGCCCGCGCCATCATCCAGAGCGGCGCGAAGCCGCGGCGCACCATTCGCTTTGTGCTCTACACCGGAGAGGAGGAAGGCCTGCTCGGTTCATTTGCTTACGCCAAGGCGCACCAGGACGAAGCTGCAAACACGGTGGCGGCGCTGACGCTCGACAACGGCCAGGGTCCGGTGGTGAGCCTTGAACTGGGCGGGCGCAAGGACCTGATCCCCGCCGTTGAGCAGTTCACCAAAGCCGTGGCCGCGTTTGGAAAAATTACGGTTGACGATAAGGCCGAATTCGATACGGACACGGGGCCGTTTATTCTTCAGGGCTTGCCCGGCATCAACATGGGCCAGGATTCTCCCGACTACAAATACACGCACCATTCACCTGTCGATACGCTCGACCATGTTAACCAAGACGTGCTCGACCGCGACGCGACGGTGGCCGCGCTGACCGCCTACTGGATTGCCGACCGCCCCGAACGTCTGTCAATTCCGTGGCCTCCTGAGAAAACGGCGAAAATGCTCGTTGATCAGAAGGCGGACAAGCTTCTGAAAGCCTTCGGTCTGTGGCCCTTCGGAAACCTTGGGACCGTACCACGAGACGGCAAGCAGTAGGCATCGCGAAGCTTCGCCTCAGACCCACGAGCCATGACCTACCGCGAAGCGGTGGAACCTTCGGTGCAAAAAAACTTGACTCATTTGCATCAAGTTCTGAACTTCAAGACTTCCGCTTTGCGCTTTCTTTGCGCCTTGGCGTCTTGGCGAGAGGCCGTTGATTTTTTCAGCTTCGGCGCTCTGAATTAGCTTTTGGAGGAGCGGATGTCTTGGGTCATCGGAGTCGTTGGCCTGAGCCAGCCCGGCTTGCTATGCTCATTCTGTTGTCACATTCATATGAGAAAGGGGCCTGAATGCCCAGAAAAAAGGGGGCGGCAAAGAGCGCGCCCAAAAAAGCCGCGCCGATGGAATCACAGCGGCCCGAGGTCACTTCCAAACCCGAACTTGCTTACAAGAACCAGCAGTTTCTGACCTCCGCCGATGCGAGAACTATCCGCATTCTATCGGAATACCTGGAGCCGCAGATACAACTGCGGAAGGCGGGGGTTCAAAATACAGTTGTCTTCTTCGGATCGGCCCGCATCCATCCGCGCGACATTGCGCTCGAAAAGCTGAGGGCGCTGGAGAGCCAGTCTACCGGCCCCGGCGACACGCCCAATGCGGAGGACCTGCGCGCGGCAAAAATGGCGGTGGAAATGTCCCGCTATTATGAAGAGGCTCGCCGCCTGGCGTTTTTGATTACTCAGTGGTCGAAGCATTTGAATCGCGGCAGCGGTTTTCTGGTGGTCTGCTCGGGAGGAGGACCGGGGATCATGGAGGCGGCCAATCGTGGCGCATTCGAGGCCGGAGGAAAGTCAATCGGCTTGAACATTATGCTGCCCGCCGAGCAATCGCCCAATCCTTACATCAGTCCGGAGCTTTGCTTTCTCTTCCATTACTTTTTCATGCGTAAGCTGTGGTTTGCCCAGCCTGCGAAGGCGCTGGTCGTTTTCCCCGGCGGCTTCGGCACCATGGACGAACTCTGGGAATTTCTTACGCTCGTGCAGACGGGAAAAATGAAGCCGCACGCCGCCATCATGCTCTACGGATCGGATTACTGGCGCCGCGCCATCAACCTCGAATGGCTGCGGGAAACAGGGACCGTCAGCGGCGACGATCTCAGCCTGGTCCAATACGTGGATACGCCTGAAGAGGCGTTTTCCATTCTGAAGCAGAGGCTGAGCCGCGACCACATTCTGCGCCCCGCCACCAAACGCCGCTTCTTCTAATGCAATCTGTAGCGGCGTTGTAGCGGCGGCCCCTCACCCGCCCTCGTACCTCGGGCCCCCTCTCCCCGTAAGCGGAGCGAGGGAGTGAAGAAGCAAATGGATGATTGCCCTCTCCCCGTAAGCGGAGCGAGGGAGTGAAAAAGCAAATGGATGACTGCCATCGCCCCGTAAGGGAGAGGGTGGCGAAAAAGCAAATGGATGACTGCCCTCGCCCTGTAGGGGAGAGGGTGGCGAGCGGAGCGAGCCGGGTGAGGGGTGAAAGCCGCCGCTACACGCTGACGGGGATATTGCGCGGCTCACGGCGGACCTGCGGGGGCAGATCGTGAAGCTGCAAGCGCAGATTGCCGGCGTTGCTGGCGTAAGAGAGACCCGTTTCAAGGCTCACGCTTCCCGAGCGGATCAGCCCGTCAATCTGCTGGTCAAAGTGCTGCATCCCTTCCAGACTCCCGTCGCGCATCGCATCCACCAGCGTTTTCCCTTCTGACTCACCCTTTTCGATGTATTCCCGCGTGCGCAGCGTCGACTTCAATATCTCGAAGGCGGCGACGCGGGAGCGCCCTTCCACAGCAGGGATTAACCGCTGGGACACGACGTACCGGAACGCTTTCGAGAAACGCGTCCGGATGAGGCGCTGATCTTCGAGCGGGAAGATGCCCGTGATCCTCTCCACCGTCTTCGAGGCGTCGATAGTATGCAGCGTGGAGAGCACCAGGTGGCCCGTTTCCGCGGCTTCGAGCGCAATCTCAACCGTCTCACGGTCCCGCATTTCGCCCACTAGAATCACCTTGGGCGCCTGGCGCAGCGCGGCGCGCAGCGCGAGCGCGAAAGTGGGCGTATCGCGGTGCAGCTCGCGCTGGTGGATGGTCGATTTCTTGTGCGCGTGCAGAAACTCGATGGGGTCTTCAATGGTGACGATGTGGTACGCCTTCTCTTCGTTAATCCGGTTGATGATGGCGGCGAGTGTGGACGACTTCCCCGAGCCGGTGGGTCCTGTAACCAGAACGATCCCGTTCTTAAGCTCGGCAATGTCTTTGAGCTGCGGCGGCAAAGCCAGACTCTCAAATGTGGGAATCCCGGTTGGAATCACCCGCATCACCACGGCGTAGGTCCCGCGCTGCCGGAAGATGTTGACGCGGAAGCGTGAAAGGCCCTTGACGCTGAACGATACGTCGCAAGAGCCTTCTGATTCGAGCATTTGACGTGCCTGCGTGTGGGCTCCGATGATTTCCGCCGCCAGACGCTGCGTATCCTGGTGCGTCAGGGGATTGACTCCAGGCAGCCGTACCTGCACAAGCTGGCCGGAAACTTCCACCTGCGGATACCGGCCCGGCGAAAAGATGATGTCGCTCACCCTCTCATGCGTGCTCAACAGAGCGCGAAGGATTTCAAGAAGCGGGGCTGCCACGCTCGCTCCGTTAGCCGGCGTGCTCGCTGTCTCGGGTGGGCGGCTCTCTTTGGGCTGGACCTCGATCGTTACCTCAGATTTGACTGCGTCCTTCAAGTTTTCCGTCGCCATATCACCATCCCGTGTGGATTCTCAGAGGTCGCCCTTTATATTACATTATCATTAACTCAGAAGATATATTTCGTCATTTCCCAATCGCAAGATGAGGAGACGGGGTCGCGCAGAGTTTTGCTTTCAAAACTCTGCCGCTTGCAGGCACGAAGCGCGGCGTATTGTACTCGCGGTGGGCGCTACGTCACCGAAACGGGAGGTAACGCCAGCCCCTGCTGCAAGTGTTTGCCAACAATGGGCAATTGCTTTCCACTTCGGCGTCGGCGATTCCACACTATTAAACCTGAATTAACAGCTAACTTATAGAAAAATAAGGGAGCTGTAATTTGGTTGGATGATTGCTAAGAAATACATTGGGAAAATCTAAGGTATGGGGAACTATTTAAAAATTCATCTCAGGACGGGAGGATGTAGGTATGAGTTTCAATAGAAAGACTTTGTTAGCAGGTGTCTGTAGCATTGCTCTAGCTTTGGCGGTCGGCGTTAGCGCACAGGCCAGCCCAATAACTCTCAGCGGAAGCGTGTGGTCGTATGTAACAGGTACCACGGATGCTGGGAACGCAGTTCTGGCTTCGGTGCCTGCCCGTACCCCGGACGTAACCTTCACGCTTACGGGAACCACCATTGGTCTGACTTCTAGTGGTTCGACAGATTATACTCTTAGCAGTTTTCTGGCAACGGATGCTGGGATCAGCGGCGTCACGGGAAACGCGGCTGTTTTGAGCGCCCCGCTGGGCCCTCTACCAGCGCCTCCTAATAACGGCCTCACCGCTCAAGGGGACATTTTTACTTTCACTGGCACGGCGAGCCTTACCACCGGTGAAACATTCACAGTTACCCACGATGACGGCACGAGCGTCTACGTCAATGGCGCCCTGCTTGGGACAACCACCGCCGGAGCGACATCGTCGACTGCGGAAATGGCAGTTTACACAGGCCCGGATGTCAATAGCGCAAACTTCGAGATCGTCTATGGTGAGTGCTGCTCTGCGCCCGCTGACTTGGCCACCAATCTGCCGAGCCCAGCGGTCTCGACTGTCCCTGAGCCTTCAACGTTCCTGCTGGTTCTTCCGGCTGCCGCTTTGCTTCTCGGCTTCGGTCTAACCCGCCGGTTTCGTTTTCAAGGCTAACTAACTCATTCACTTTATTCAGTTGCTCCATAGCGGGTTTGGGCAAAATGCCCAAACCCGCTTTTTTTTGCTGGTCACGGCCGGCGCCCCTTCACCAGCCTGGCAACGCAGAGCCGTTCTTTAACCTGCGGCTTTTTGTCTCGGATCCATTCGAAATTCTTGCCTTCTCATCGGCTGCGGGGAGTCCGCGTACATGGCGAAATGCGCCATGTATACGCCACCCGCGAACGCGAATATGAACGGCGGAACAGCCGCAGAGTCTCAAAAACAGAGACTCTGCGCTACCGGCTCCCATGATTCAGCGGTGCGTTTCGAAGATTTCCGGGCCTCTGCTCGACCGGATTGACTCATCGAATTCCTCCTCCGAATTTGAGAAACCGTGTTCACAGCTTGATTCTTCTCGCGAAGAGGCGCTAACTCCATACAGATGCTTCAGGATTTCCCGGTACGACTGGAAAAAGCCGGCCTCATAATACGGGATAGAATGTGCGTGGCAGAACTCTTTAACGATTTTTTGGGCCTCTCGCAATCTGTTTCGAGGCATACTCGGGAAGAGGTGATGTTCGATCTGATGATTCAGCCCGCCATACCAAAGGTCGAGAAGGCGATGGCCACTGACGTTGCGGGCAGTCAACACCTGGCAGCGCAAAAAATCCTTTGTATCCTCGCTGCCCAGAACGGGCATCCCTTTGTGGTTTGGGGCAAAAGTCGAGCCCATGTACAGTCCAAAAAGCGCCTGATGTATAACCGCGAAGAGCAGCATCCGCGGGAGGCCCAAACAAAAGAATAGCAGGCCGAAGTATAAGGTGAAATGGGCAGTCAAGAGTAAAGCTTCGATCAGCGGGTGCTTCGCCTTTTTCTGCAAAAGAAATTTAATGCTGTCGATCCGGATTCCAACCAGCGTTAGGCAGAGCAACGGAAAGAAGATGTAAGCTTGATAATTGACCATGAACCTCCGCAAACCCTGTTTCGCGCGCGCCTGCTCCTCGGAAAATGCCAGGACCGGGAAGTCAACAGCGGGATCCAAATTCACTCGATTCGGCCATTTGTGATGCAGATTGTGGCTTCTGATCCACCAAGCGGAGCTGATTCCCAAAAGCAGATTGCCGTGAATAAAGCTTGTTATCTGGTTCTTCCAGCCGGCTTTGAAAATTTGCTGGTGGCCAGCATCGTGGCCGATAAACCCGATCTGGCCAGAAACAACGGCCAGAAAAGCGGCGTCCAGCATGATCACAAAAAGGTTGCGTGTGAGGGCCAGCAGGATCAGGCCCAACCCCAGCAGGGTCCATACCACCAGCAACTTGCAGGTGTAGGCGCGCGGGTACTTGTTGAGTAATCCCTTCTGCGTGACAAGCCGCTTTAATTGCTCGTATTCGTTTATGACAGGCAAAGAACGACCTCTGTTGTCAGACATCTTAGATTTTGATCTTTCAGCCAAAGGCTTGTTGGCCCGGCTCAGCGATAACGGCGCTGAAGCCGTTTCCTGCGCTATTAGAATGAGATAGGACGTGCGCCCTGCCAGCTTCTGCATGATCTGGGAAGGGTCCACCAACTCCGAGGGTCAGATCAGAAGGTATCAGTGCTCCGGCATCAAAACATACCCGATGATCGTGAAGCCCAGTTCCGCTCGCAGATCACCCAGGGCCTTCGTGAAATGCCGCATGAATCGTTTCTCGCCAAATATGCGGGCACGGCGATAGGTGCTCGCCGTCAGATCATGCAGATGATTGAGGCCAAAGTATCGCTGCTGCCGGTGCACCTAACCAGTTTAGCCCTCTTTGCCGGAGAGCGCATACATAAAAGGCAATGCATTGGCCATCCGCGGGTGACGCAGACTCTTAAGGTCTGCGATTCAGGATACCGCGCAGAGTAGCAAAAAACCGTCCCATTTATCTCGTTTGTCTCAAAAGTCTCATCATATTCTGCTATCCTGAGAGTTGGGTTCAATGGGGCGCCGGATTAGAAAAAGATTAGAAAACGGCTGGATGCGCGTCGAAAGACACAAAAATCACGGAACGAAGCCTAGCAAGCCTTTAGAATCAACGTTTCTAATTTTCGAGGGCTAGATAGGGGGTGAGGCTTCGGTCCCGCCATACGAGGTTACCCCCTCACCCCCGGCCCCTCTCCCTTTGGGCCAGAAGAGTAAGGAAGGGACCGAGAGAGGGTGGGTGAGGGTTTTATGGCGGAGTTGAAACTCCGCCCTCCTAAAAAGGGTATCAAATTACTTGGCTCATCCGTGAGTCCGTGACGTTATACGATAGGCGGTATTCGGCGTGGTTCGAAAGCCTCGCCTAAGTCAGGTGGCAGCTAATTTGGACCTCAGGTGCGGCCTGTGGGGATGAGGAGGCAAGGTTGACCATTCTGAGCTGCTACATGGACGAAAGCTCCGACAAGGGAGGGAAAAAAGTATTTTCTGTTGGAGCGGTTATCGGAAACGACAGAAAGTGGCAGTGGCTTCAAGACGAATGGAAAACAGTATTAAAGCAAGAGGGGATTGCATATTTTCGTTCTAACGACTGCGCAGCAATGACGGGTCAATTCTTAAAATTTCGAAAGAATAAGCACAGGATTACCCCTGTCGAAGGGAGGAAGGGGAATGACATCCGTCACGCCCTGCTTGAGCGAATCGCGGATAGCCGCACGACCGGAGTGGGAATCGCCATAGATATGGATGCCTTTCGCAAGGTGGCGAATAGCCGAGATCGGTTGGATGCGTTCGGTGGCACCCCGTATTATCACTGTTATTTTCTGGCTATGACGCAATGCGCTCTCCTTATCAAACAACACCTGCGGGGTGATGCCCTAGCATTCGGATACGATGAGCACCAAGAATATGGGGAACATTTAAAGAGCGTTTACGACGATTTTAAGAGACTTAACCCTGATGTCGCTGCGCAAATGAGAGCAATTTCACCATTTGACGATAAAGTGTGCATTCCCGTGCAGGTCGCGGATCTCATCGCTTCAATCGTAAGAAAATACACGTTGTGGAAGATCGCAAAGCCGCGGCCGTCGCGGCCATACGAAATGCGAGTGCTGGAGCGAAAACACATAATAGCCGTCATGCGTGTTTGTGGCGCGGACTGCCTCAATGCTTTCTTGCGAGAGAAGGGGAATTTAGCATGAGGAAGGATCCACGGGCTTTGCGTGTGGATGAGTCAAGTGAATCGTTGCCCTAAAAAGAAAGCATACAAAAATCACGGAACGAAGCCTAGCAAGCCTTTAGAATCAGTACTTGCGCTTTTTATTCGCCCATCCTGACCTGCCCCCGTTCGTCTCATTTGTCTCAAAAGTCTCAATGTGCCGCCGTGGAAGCTAACAGGGCAACTGCGGCTGTAGCGGGGCCTCTGGCCGCCGCTACAACAACGCCACGGGCGGCGCCATGAGCAAGCCGCTAGCTCATCCAGCGCAGCATCGTAGGGGCGGAAATCGGGTGAACCATCGGCTCGCCGCTCAGCCGGGAGTCAAGGTGAGCCTGTTTCAGTTGGAAATACCACTTGGCGGGACGGTCGGCGTCGTCGATCAACATCAGGTTGGGGTCGCCGCGAAGACCTTCGGCCTGCATTTCCATGGTTCGCTGGTCCTGCCCGATAAAGGCGCGGGCGAACAGGCGGAAAATGGAAACCATAAACGGCACGCGGCGGAACACGTTCCACGCGGCGCAAAAATCGATCCGGCACTCGCTCGCGCTGATGGGCGTCACCGTGGCGCGGCTTGAGAACCACTTGTCCCCGCAATGAATCTGCTCGAAACGCATGTTGGGCAGCACGAATTCGATGGTGGTCGAGACCGGCTGTCCGTAGACCCCAAGCAATTTGTAGGCGCCGCTGTTTGACGAAGGCGTATGGGCGCGGATGCGGAAGCCGTTCGGGATCGGCTCAAACACTTTTTCCTTCCGCCGGATGCTCTTGCGGCTGCGCCACCACCAGGATTGATGGACAAAAGGCCCATGCGCAGGATCCATCAGGCCGATGATGCCGTGGTCAACGTTCACCGGCAGATCGGCGGAGAGATGCGTGAGGCGGTAGTCCTTGCTGAACACGGGAAGGCGCGGAGCGGCGGGAACCTGCTCATCCCGGGCCTGCGGGTCGGGCATATAAACCCAGACGTAGCCGTCGTGGTCTTCGCATGGGAAATGCGCGGCGTAGATGCGGTCCACTTTCAGCTTGTCGCCGGATACCCAGGAAGGAATCTCGCGGCACTGGCCGCTGTGCGCGTCGAAGCGCCAGCCGTGATAGGAACACTCGACCATCTGGCCGTCGATGCGCCCGCAGGTGAGCGGCATGCCGCGATGCGGACACGCGTCACGCATGGCAAACGCGCGGCCTTCGGCGTCGCGGCCAATCGCCAGGGGCACGTCCAGCAGCCGGGCCTTGCGCATTTTGCCGCGAGCGACGCGCGCGCTCAGCAGCGCCGGATACCAGAAGCCGCGCAGCATTTCGCCTTTCCCACTCGAAGCGGAAGAACCATCGTCCATAAGGTGAGTTCCCAGCAGACATTATAACCGTGGGTAGCGCATCTATGAAGGGGCGGCGGCGTTGGTTGTATTTCTTCTCAAGCCTTTCCTTATTTTCTACGACTCTCAGCCGGGAGCAGCTCAAGCTGCAACCGCGGCGCGGTTCGGCTGATGCCTTCCGGCGGCGCCCGCAAGGCGCGGTCCTTTAACTTGCAGAGATGGATGGCGCTGATCCCATGCTTGCGGCAAATACCAGTAGAGCTTCTTGCGTTGCTCAAGGAGAATTTTTGATATGGCCGTGGCTCCGCCCACGCTTTTTCTTGCCCTCCGCCCTGCCCTGCGGATAGAATAACAACGCTGGTTTTACCTTAGGCCCGTAGCTCAGCCCGGTTAGAGCGCTACCTTGACACGGTAGAGGTCAACGGTTCGAGTCCGTTCGGGCCTACCATCATTTCAGTCACTCCCACCGGCAGCCCTCCCTCTTGACCTGATTTTGTGACGTGTTTTGTGACGTAGGATGGTGCAGGGGAAAACTGTAGGCGGGTGGACAGTGCCTGAATGACTGCCCGTTTCGCCTCAAGCTGGATGTGGGAATACCTCGGGTGGCATCATACATGGCGCTCTTTGCCATGTGTGCGGACTATTAGGCCACCTGATCGAGTATTATGCGCCTCGTCCCTGGCAGAGAAACCGCAGAGTTTGAAAGGCAAAACTCCGCGCACCCGCTCTCCTGAGTAGCTGATGGCGATACCGCTCCTAATCCTGTTCACCGAGAGTTTGGACATACGTTTTGCCATACGGATAGAAGAGTTCCTTGCGTCCTTGCTGCCACGCCGCTTTGAGTTCGGGCGTTGTGATGTCCCAGTCCGGCCGGCATTTCTTGGTAACGGCACGTAGGTCTTGGCGAAGATCTTCCAGAGTGGGCCGGCCGAAGAACCAGTAGCCGTTGTAGATCTTATAAATGACAAGACCGGGCTCGAGGACAATCACGTGGGGGATCATGGGATTGTTGACGGGATCAGTGTATTCGGCGATGTCGAGATCTTTTTGGACGATACGCCCCGCGTCGGAGAGGAAAGGCCAGTGGGCGCCGATTCCGCTGCGATATTCATTCGTCTGAGTGATATTGTCGGTGCTAATTGTGACAAGCCGGCAATAGGCAACCTCGAGCTCACGATGGAGTTCAACCAGACCTTCAGCCTGCCGGCGGTCCTTGGGGCAGAAACCTCCGCGGCTGAGGACGAGAACCATGGGATGTTGTCCTTGCAGTTCGGAGAGCTTCCGGCGTTTCGCGGTGTGGTCGGAAAGCTCATAGTTGGGGAAGATAGCCCCTGGA
>JBOGJY010000152.1:0-6876 GCA_050745325.1 Terriglobia bacterium | reverse complement strand
GGCCAGAGGCCGCCGCTACAGCGCCTTCTCCGGCGTTTTCACACAGACTCTAACAGGCCGCCGAAAAGCCCCGTTTGCAAGGTAGCGCCGCCATTGGACATCGCCATAAGTTCGACGTTCTCAATGCGCCAATGGCGGCATAAAGCCGCCGCTACTCGTTTTTTCAGCAACCCGCTAAGAGATAAGGATGGCAGGACTTAGTTGGCTTCGTCCACAAGATTTTTCAGCGCGATACGGGACTCATCACTGAGGTCGAGAAACTCGATTCCGACGCCTTCTCCCTGAGCGGAGTAAACCACCCGGCACCGGCAGGCTACGGGAACCTCCAGAAATTCGACGGAACCCTCGGCGGGGGCTACAAGCCCCGGTACCGGTCCGGTCCCGATGCCCCCCTCGCTTACGTCGCGTGAGGTCAGAATGTATTCGCGGCCGGTGCACTGCAGCGAGACCTCGCCCGTAAACTCGGCGCGGCGAAATACCCGCCGTTCATCCTCGGCCCAGCGCATATATAATTGTCTGCCTGCCATCGCCAGCCTATCGGGGACTACACATCATCGAGAGCGTGAAAGATTAGAAACATTGATTCTAAAGGGTCGCTAGGCTTCGTTCCGTGAATTTGTGTTCTTCGCCCGGCTTCCCCAGCCACTTTCTAATCTTTCCGATAAGAACCCGCACACGTAATCCTAAAACTCAGCCTATCACAAGACAATGAGAATTTTGAGACAAACGAGATAAATGGGACGTTTTTTCGCCCGTTCCGGCCCGAAACTGAGACGCTCCCCGCCCCAGGCATCTTTTGACGAAATGACGGCCGATCTGCGACAATAATTTTAACCAGGGTAGAGGTAAGTTGGGGCCGCTGAAAATGCCGCGAGCCGTGTGGGCCCTATCGCGTGAGATTGGATCCGCTCCCACGCGGGGGAAAGCAGCGTAATCTCCAGGATAAGTCGCGCATCTATATAACCAATGGAATATCAGGCAAATCGTTGGTGGCTGGCGGCGCTCTGCGCAGTATTATTACTGTTTTTTCCCCACCGTGGCTGGACCCTCCCTCAATCCCAAACGTTAACGGGACAAGTGGTTACAGACCAGAACCAGCCCATTGCGAATGCCGTCTGCTCACTCAACGGCCACGAGGTTCAGGCGCAAGGCTTGCAAACCACTACCGATGAAAGAGGAAACTTCAGCTTTCCGGCTCTGATGCCCGGCACATATTCGCTCACCTGTGCGGCAGTCAACCACCAGCCCATCTCAAAACCAAACATTGAGGTGATTGCGGGCAAGGCGCTCTCGCTGATTCGACTGGTTCTGCCCCGGGAAGTCTTCCGGCAATCGGCCACCGTAAAAGCCACGATCAACGCCGCCAAACTGGAGCACGGCTCGCCGCCAGCCACGTTTAATTCAAGTCAGCTCATGACGCTTCCGCTCGCACAGCTCAAATTCAAAGCGGCGCTGCCGCTTGTCCCCGGGGTCGTGCGCACGCCCGACGGCAAGCTCAACATCAAGGGCGCTCCTGAAGAACAGGGCTTGCTGCTGGTTGACGGGGCGGACTTAGTCGATCCGGTGACGGGCGCCTTTTCGGTGGAAGTGCCTATCGACGCCATCGAAGAGCTGCAGGTTTACAAGAGCCCGTACCTCGCCCAGTACGGCCGGTTTTCCGGCGGTCTGACGACGATTCAAACCAAGCCGCCGCTCGATCAATGGCATTGGGAAGTAAACGACGTCATTCCAGACATCTTCATCGAGCAGGGCCATATCCAAGGCATCGCGGGAGACGCGCCCAGGCTTTATCTCACCGGCCCGTTGATCAAGAACAAGCTGAATTTTGCCGAGTCTTTTATCTACGACCTCAACCGGGTGTTCACCGAAGGTCTTCCCTGGCCCAAGAACATTCAAAGAAGAGAAGGCGTCTCCTCCTTCACGACGCTCCAATACATTTTTTCGCCTCAGCATCTGCTCACCGCGAACGTCCGGGTCTTCCCTGCCCGGCGCGAGTTTGACAACATCAACTCGCTGCTGCCAGAGCCGGCCTCGTCAAATTATGGCCAGCGCGGGTATTCCATGGGCGGTACCGACCGCTACTTGTTCAAGTCCGGCAGCATCCTTACCACACTTTTCCAGGCGACCGAGTTCGATACTTACGGGCATGGCCAGGGGACACAACCGATGCTGATCACGCCCAATGGTTTTGGCGGGAATTATTTCAACGCCTATCAGAGATTCGCTAATCAACAACAGTTCATGGAAACCTACGAATTCCCGCAAAAGAAATGGTGGGGCGCGCATAACCTCCAGATCGGGGCGGACTACTTTCACCGCTCCTATTCCGGCACAAGCGTTTCACAACCCGAGCTGATTACGGATGTAAATGGGAACGTCCTCGAACGGATTGACTTCTAAGGGCCAGCGCATTTGAGCGATGAAGACACGCAGTTTGAAGGGTACGGCCAGGACCACTGGGTGGTGAACGACTTCCTCAGCCTGGATGGCGGCCTGCGGTTTTCGTCGGAAAACATTGGCAGCGCGGCGGCGGCCGCTCCCAGATTCGGCTTCGTTTATTCTCCCAGCCACACGGGCCGGACGGTGATTCACGGCGGCGCCGGGATCTTCTACAATCGCGTGGCCATGCTTGCGGGCGACTTTCCGGAAAACCCGGAGAGAACCATCACCATGTACGGACCAGAGGGAGCGCCGCTTGGCCCGCCGGTGTTGTTCACAAATCGATACAGCCTGGTCGGTGAAGGCGGCAAGCAAATTATTCCTACCCACAACCAGCTTGGGACCACTCCGTATGACAATACTTGGAGCCTGGAGCTTGATCAGGAATTGCGCCCCGGCCTGCTCGCGCGCGCCAGTTTTCTTTCGAGCCGCGGCTACAATGAATTTGTGGTGAACCCGGTAAACCTGGCTCAGGGGAATCATGCGTATGTGCTTGGCAACACGGGCAGCTCACGCTACCAAGAGTTTGAAACCACCCTGCGCTGGCGCGCGGGGGAAAAAGCCAACGTCAACGTATCCTACGTCTATAGCCTGGCGCGCGGGGAGATCAACACCCTGGGCGCGCTTTACGTCCCGTTCGAACAGCCCATCATCCACCCCAATTATTTCGGAGACTTGCCCTCCGATATCCCGAACCGGCTCATCACCTGGGGCGAGTTTCAGGCGCCGTGGGGACTCACGATCAGCCCCGTGTTCGACATTCATACCGGCTTCCCCTATTCGTCCTTCGACGCGCTGCAGAACTACGTTGGCACGCCGGAAGGCTTCCGCTTCCCGCGTTTCTATTCACTCGACATGAAAGTCAGCAAGGATTTCCACATACCCTTCCTGCACTTTAGCATTTTCAAGAACCATAAATTCCGGGGAGCACTCGAGGTTTACGACATCACGAATCATCAGAATCCCGTGGACGTTTACAACAACACGGCTTCGCCATTCTACGGCCATTACATCGGCTTTCAACACATCACCTTCAATACGTTCTTCGACCTGATCTATTAGAAGTCTTGAAGTTCAGAAGTTGACGTGAATGAGTCAAGTCATTTGCGCCGGCGGCCCCTGCTCCCCGAAGGGGAGCAATAGAAATAGCCGTGGGTAATACCCACGGTCACGGATGGAGAAGGCCGTCGGCCCTGAAGAGGCCGAACAATTGATGCTCTGGTCTTACCCTATTCAACCCCTTCGGGGTTGCCGGAGATGACCGTGGTTCACGTTCCGTGGGTTCCACCCACGGCTACTCATGTTCCACCGCTTCGCGGCGGCGCCACGACTCATTGGTCGGAGGCGGAACCTTGTCAGTATTTATGTTGTATTTTTAAATATACACGCTATTACTAGTTATCAATTATGTAACGAAGCCGTTAAAGTTCCGAAACGAGGTAGAGCCTGACGGACGGTTGGACGGGACTAGCTTCATAGAGAAGCTGTTCCCTTGTCCGTGGTTCTCTTGCTCCCTGCCATAAAGATGAGCGCATACGCCTCCGGGATTGAATAGTTTACCCCGATCATGAAATTTGGCCTCTGTACTGCGTTACCCCATAGTTACCAGCAACCTTCCGCACGACGCCAGTATAAATCCATCCATTAAAAATTACACATTTCCCCCAATTGCCCCTTTAACGATAACGGCATTATAGTTTTAGTTATACAACCTAGTGTACAGGTTAGGTTGAGGTAACGAGCGATGGAACTTCGGCTCGAAAGAAGGGCAAAGGGGTAGAGAGAGTGCCGTAATTCTTCGGGCGTCCAGCGAAGCTGATTTACCTGGTGTTATGTAACCGAAGTTCATTGATGAAGTTCCCTTGTTTCAGAGGTCGGTTTTAGAGCCCCGTTAGGGGCGGAAGAAGGTAGCCCAGGGCGGAAGCCCTGGGATCAATGGGCCTCACCCCGCCTTCGGCGCCCTTTCCCGCGCGGGTTGGAGAGGGGCACGTTGCTAATGCACGACTCGCGCCGTGGGCTATATTCTGCCGCTCCTGCGGAGCTGGCTTATTCAATGAACTTCGGTGACACGACAGTAGCGCAGGTTTCGCCTCCAGACCGGCGAGGCGTGGCCCGCGGCTTTGCCGCGACCCAGGTTGCTGTTATCAGGCTGAAAGAAGGCTGCCGCGCGGTGATATATGATATTTTTTACGAGTAAGGTTTTTTCCTGTGCTTGCCGCCGGCGGCCTTTGGCCGCGCGCCTGCTGACTCTATGTATTACTCCTGGAAATTTGCCGTCCCTTTATTCGCCGCGGCGGTGGTCGCGGGATTCTTCGGCGCCCTGCTGGGAGTCGGAGGCGGCGTCTTCATCGTTCCGGTTATGGTTTTGATGTTCCACCTGCCGATGAAAGTTGCGGTGGCGGCCAGCCTGGTCTCGGTGATCGCCACTTCGAACGCAGGCGGCTCTTCCTATGTTGACCAGCACATCACCAACCTCCGGTTAGGGATGTTTTTGGAAATTGCCACAACCATCGGGGCGCTCTCGGGCAGCATTTTGGCGCTCTATTTAAAGGATTGGCTAATGCTGGCGATTTTCGCCGTCATGCTCGGCTTTATGGGCTATGTCTCTTTCGCCACGCGGAATCTGGACGATCAGCGGATCGCCCGCGGCGAATTTGCTCTTGCCTGCCCGGACCGGCTTTCCGCGTATCTCGATCTCCGGGGAGTCTACTACGACGAGGCGTTAGGACAGAAGGTGGATTACGTGGTGACGGGGACTCCGGCCGGCACAGGGATTGCCCTTCTTGCCGGTGTGGCCTCGGGGCTGCTCGGAGTGGGAGGCGGCGTGCTGAAGGTTTCGGCCATGAACCAATACATGAACGTTCCCATGAAGGTCTCGGTCGGAACCAGCAAACTTATGATCGGTGTGACGGCGGCGGTGGGATCGATCCTGTTTTTTCTGGCCGGACTGATCCATTTTTATGTCGTGGCCCCAATCGCCTTGGGCACCACCTTGGGAGCGGAGACCGGCACGCGCATCATGAACCGGCTCCATAGCGCCGCGCTCAAATGGCTCTTCGCCGCGCTGATCACGTACCTTGCTTACGGCATGATGGCGAAGGCGCTGATCCTCCGCTTCCACATTCATCTGCCCGTGCCGCTGTGAGCGGAAGTTGTAACGCAGGGTCCGTCTTGTGGCCCTGCGTCAGTTTTGATGGCAAAAAACCGCAGCGTTGAGCGACGAACGCTGCACTACAAAAAAATAACGAATGCGCTCGCAAGAAGAAAAGACGGCCCTGTCGAAAGCGGGAAAAGCAGAAGCCAAGATCTATCACGGCGTTTATGACGTCCTGATGGCGGGCATGGTGGCGAGCTCCGCTCTCTACGCCGTGGGCATGGTTCTAGCGCTGATCCATCCGAGCACCATCCAGCTCACGCGCGCTTACATTTTGCGCAACTACAACGTCACCACCATGATTCACGGCCTCGCCCACTTCCGGCCCGGCGCCATCTTCTTTCTCGCCACCGCGCTTCTGATTCTGACGCCGGTGACGCGCGTCGTCATTTCGATCTATGCCTTCTACACAGAACGGAACATGAAGTACGTGGTGGTTACAGGGATCGTGTTCCTGGTCATCATCGCGACCGTCATCTTAGGGCGCATGGGGCTGCAGTAGGCGGAAGGCAATTCAGAACTCAGAACTCAGAAGGCAGAAAGCAGAAGAAGCCAACACCTTTCACCCGGCTCGCGGAGTTTAGGTTGAGCGGAGCCGGCTCCGGGATGTTGCTAAATCCTGAGTTCTGACTTCTGATTTCTGCCTTCTTCTTTTGGTGTTTTATTTCGCAAATCTGAGTGTAGAATATTGGCTCGGTTCGAGTGTAGTGTCATGGTAAAAGGTAGGCCGGTTTTTCGCTGGGACCGCTGAAGAGCTGCAGGGTCAAAAGACAGACCCTGCGCTACAACCGCAGTCCGCTCTGGTCTAAGAAACCCGGTAAAACGGCCGCCACGTGGAGAACCCAAGGAGAAAGGTCATGCCAGAGATTATTCGCAGTCCTGAAGTTTACGACGCCGTCATCGTAGGCTCAGGCGCGGGCGGGGGAATGGCCGCGTATGTGCTCACGCAGGCCGGCGCCAAGTGTCTGATGCTCGAAGCGGGTGATTGGTGGGACACGGCCAAGCAATCCACCATGCTGACGTGGCCCTACGAAGCCCCGCATCGAGGAGCGCGAACGCCGGAGAAGCCGAACGGCTATTTCGACCCCGGCTACGCGGGCTGGGAACTTGCCGGGGAGCCTTACACCAGCGCGCCCGGCAGCAAATGGATGTGGTGGCGGTCGCGGATGCTGGGTGGCCGCACCAATCACTGGGGCCGGATTTCGCTCCGCATGGGTCCCTACGATTTCAAGCCCTATTCACGCGATGGCAAGGGCTTCGACTGGCCGATCTCTTACGACGAT
>JBOGJY010000151.1:0-7120 GCA_050745325.1 Terriglobia bacterium | reverse complement strand
GGCGATTTATGGGGCGGGAAGCAAGGGTTAACTATCGCGCTGATTTTCGCGGCGGTGATGAACCTCGGCAGCTATTTCTTCTCCGCCAAGATCGCTATCGCGTCGAGCGGCGCCAAGCCCATCGCGCGCGAGGAGAACCCGCGCATTTATCAGATTGTCGAGCGCCTGGCGGCCAAGGCCAATATTCCCGTGCCGAAGATTTACATGATCCCCACCGACTCGCCCAATGCCTTTGCCACGGGGCGCAATCCCAATCACGCTTCCGTGGCCGTCACCCACGGCATCCTGGAGTTGTGCAACGACACGGAAATGGAAGGCGTCCTCGCGCACGAGCTTGGCCACGTGAAGAACCGCGACATCCTGATTAGCGCCGTCGTCGCCACGGTTGCGGGCGCGATCACCTATATCGCGCAGATGGTCATGTGGGGGGAAATGTTTGGCGGATTTGGCGGCGGTGGCGGCGGCAATGACCGCGAGGGCGGTGGCGGAATCTTTTCGGCGCTCGCCATGATGATTGTGGCGCCGCTCGCCGCCACGCTGATCCAACTTGCCATTTCACGCTCGCGCGAATACGAAGCGGATTCGACCGGCGCGCACATCACCGGCAACCCGCAGGGCCTGGCCAGCGCGCTCGAGAAAATCGACCAGTGGTCGAAGCGCGTTCCGATGCGGGTTTCCCCGTCCATGGCGCACCTCTATTGCGCCCAGCCGCTCACCAGCGGCCAGGTTTTTTCCGCCCTCTTTTCCACTCACCCGCCAATCCAAAAGCGGATTGACCGCCTGCTGAGCGGACGCTACTAAAAGGCAGTGATGAGTGAAGAGTGACAAGTGACGAACTCCTTGATGCTGCGAGCGTACTCGTCACGAGCCACTCTTCACTGTTTTTGAGGCGAAGCCCCAATCACCGGCGCCTGGAGCGCCAATACCCGTTGTACCTGGCTGTCCCACACCGGCCATTCGTGTCTGCCTGGCACCTCAGAATACTGGTATGGAATCTTCAATTCGGCGAGAAGCTTCACGAAGTCCCTGTTCTCGTTTAGCAGCATGTCGGAGGAGCCGATGGCCAGGTAGAGTTGAGGCATCTCGGAGACGGGGATTTCCCCGATGAGTTCGAACACATCATTTCCCCACCGCTGAGGATTATTCAGCGGTCCAAAATCTTCCTCAATCGTCTTCCTGATGGGTTCGTTTTGAGGCAAGGAGGCTTCGAACGCCGGCTCGGCAGAGGCCACCACGCCGCTCAAGCTGGCGACCGCGGCAAACAGTTGATGATATTTCAGCCCCAGCAGCAGCGCGCCATACCCGCCCATCGAAAGCCCTGCGATGGCGCGATGGTCGCGCGAAGCCAGGGTGCGATAGTGGGCGTCAACGTAGGGAATCAGGTCGTCGATGATGTAGCTCTGCCAGCCTAATTTTGGATCGGCGTAATTATCAACGTACCAGCCGTTCTCGCCCTCTGGCATCACGATAATTTCCTCGTAGGGCTTGGCGTATTCGATGAGGCGGGTCTTGGTGGCCCAATCCGAATAGTGGCCCGTGTAGCCGTGCAGAAGATAGAGCACCGGGAAGCGCCGCGTGGTCGTGGCATAATCCTGCGGCAGAATAACGTTGAAACTTACCTGCATACCGCCAAGATGGGCGGGGTTGAACGTGACGGTTTCGTAATCCTTGCCGAAAGCCGGAACGCACAGCGCGAGCAAACCCAGCGCGCAAAGAGCCCAGCACAATCTTTGAAGAAGAACCGGAAGAGCCATCCCTTCTTTCTTGCTGGGATCTCCGGTGAGATATTGCGCTTCTGCTTCATCCACTAAGAAATCACAACGCATGGCACATGCTCCTCTCCACTCAGTCTCGTGATTGCAGTTTGATCGAACATCCTACCGGGTGCGGCCGGGATTTTCAATGTATTTTGAGCGCCGCGCCAGGCGCGCGGGTCTGCATTTACTTTACGCTACAAAGTTCTTGACAATGCTCCGAACCTTTCGTATCCTGTCCGCGATGCCTTCTCAACATCATTCGCGGGCGCGGTTCCGGACCCATTCGAACGCCGGCCAGCACGCCATTGAGAATCTCCGCTTTATCCGCGAGACCATGGAGCGCTCCGCCGCCTTCACCGCAGTGCCCGGGTGGGGCGCTATCGCAATGGGAGTGACCGCCTTCGGCGCCGCAATGGTGGCGGCGCGCCAACCCGCGCAGCAGGGCTGGCTTCTGGTCTGGCTGCTCGAGGGCGTTTTGGCGTTCCTGGTAGGCGGATGCGCGGTTTTTCAGAAGGCGCGCGCAGCCGAAGTGCCGCTGCTCAGCGGCGCGGGCCGCAAATTCGCTTTGAGCCTTCTCCCTCCGATCGTGGCGGGTGGATTACTCACGGCGGCTCTGGCCCGCTCCGGGCTTTTCCACGCCTTGCCGGGACTTTGGCTGCTCACCTATGGGGTCGGCATTGTTGCCGCAGGTGCGTTTTCAGTTCGCATTGTCCCGGTGATGGGCGTCTGTTTCATGCTGGCGGGCGCCGCCGCCCTGTTCACCCCTCTGGCATGGGGCAATTGGTTTCTCGGTGGCGCTTTTGGAGGTCTTCATATTTTATTCGGCGTGATTATTGCGAGGAGGTACGGTGGCTAGAGAAGAAAAGGCCGCGCCAGCCGCGCCGATCCGACCCATCAGACCCATTGGGCCCGTGAGGCCAGTCAAGCCAGCCGGGACGGTGAGGGTGGCCCGGCGGCATGACGCCAGTTCGCCAGCCGAGTTTGACCGCTTGATCCACGAGCAGACGCGTCTGGGAATCCTGAGCGCGCTCGCGGTAAATGAGTCCCTGAGTTTCAACGACCTCAAAAGGGTTCTGAAGACCACCGATGGAAACCTTAGCGTGCACGCGCGCAAGCTCGAGGTGGCGGACTACATTGCTTGCAGGAAATTCTTCCAGGGGCGAAGGCCAAAGACGGAGTTCCGGTTGACCGGCTCCGGGCGGCGCGCCCTTGAACGCTATCTCGACCAAATGGAGCAATTAATCCACGCTGCGCGGGTGCGCTAGGCAGCCTTTTTTTGCCTATATACTTTATGAAATAAAGAACTTTCCACGCCTATTTGGCCTGAGCGCTGCCCCGCATGGAGGCGGGCGCGAGAACCGGAAGGAGCGGCACCGATGAGTTTCACATCTGTCCAAGAATCTGGGCGGCCTCACGTTGCAATCATCATGGACGGCAACGGCCGCTGGGCCACGCTTCGCGGCCTTCCCCGTTCCGCAGGCCACCGGGCGGGCGCCCGGCGCATTCCGCTTATGGTTCGGGCCGCGAAAGACCTGGGTGTAAGGATTCTCACTTTGTACGCCTTTTCTGGAAATAATTGGGCGCGCCCGCAAGTCGAAGTCGCCGGGATCATGAAGCTCTTCGAGAATTTTTTCCAAGACGGCATTGAAGAATGGCGGCGCGAAGACGTCCGCATGTCCGTCATCGGACGCAGGGACCGCCTTCCGGCGGCGCTGCTCTCGGCGATTGAAGCGGCGGAGACAGGCGCTTGCTCTGGCAAGCGGCTGCATTTGCGCCTCGCCATCGACTACTCGGGGCAAGAGGTCATTGTGGAGGCGGCGCGCCGCTTTCGTGACGAACCCTCGCCAACACGCGATGGTTTCGCCCGGCTCATGGCGCTCGCAAGCCACGCGAATCCGGAAGATACCGCTGTGGACCTGCTCATTCGCACCGGCGGCGAGCAGCGGTTGAGCGATTTCTTGCTGTGGGAACTAGCCTACGCGGAGCTTTGGTTCAGTGAAAAGCTGTGGCCGGAGTTCACCGCCGCTGATCTTGCCGCCGCCATCCGGTGCTTCGAGGCCCGGGAAAGGCGCTATGGACGTGTCACACCGGCCCCAAGCGAAGATCCCGCCAACGCTATACTTACCCTGAACAATTGAAGGCCCCCATAAGCCAGACCGGAATTCTACGGCGGGGGTTTTGGAGTCTGTGTGACAACTGCGGATGTAGCGGCGGGTTTACCCCGCCATATTGTGGCGGCATAAAGCCGCCTCTACATCAAACTAAAACACTACCCTTTCTGCCTTTTACTGTTTTATTTCGCAAATCTGAGTGTAGAATATTGGCTCGGTTCGAGTGTAGTGTCATGATAAAAGGGTAGGCCGGTTCTTGTAGCGCAGCATTCGCTTTTTAACGCTGAGGTTTTTCGCTGGGGCCGCTGAAAGATCGCAGCGGGTGAGTTTGCGGTGTAGAGGCATTGGTTTTCAGCAAATGTTCAGGAACTATCATTCTGAGCATAGCGAAGAATCTGCTTTTCCAGGGAGGCCTTCCAGCAGAAGCAGTCGCTTCGCTCAGGATGACAATGAAATTGGTTGCGGCAGAACGGCTGTCGCGTAGAGAACCCAAGGAGAAACGTCATGCCAGAAATTATTCGAAGCCCTGAAGTTTACGACGCCATCATAGTAGGCTCAGGCGCGGGTGGGGGAATGGCTGCGTACGTTCTGACGCAGGCCGGCGCCAAGTGCCTGATGCTTGAGGCGGGCGATTGGTGGGACACGGCCAAACAATCCACCATGATGACGTGGCCCTACGAAGCTCCGCATCGAGGAGCGCGAACGCCCGAGAAGCCCAACGGCTATTTCGACCCCGGTTATGCCGGCTGGGAACTCGCCGGGGAGCCTTACAGCAGCGCGCCGGGCAGTACATGGAGGTGGTGGCGGTCGCGGATGCTGGGCGGGCGCACCAATCACTGGGGCCGGATTTCGCTCCGCATGGGTCCCTACGATTTCAAGCCCTATTCACGCGATGGCAAGGGCTTCGACTGGCCGATCTCTTACGACGATTTGGCGCCTTACTACGACAAGACGGAAGAGTTGATTGGCGTGTTCTGGTCAGCCGAAGGATTGGAAAACACCCCGGACGGGAAGTTCCTTCCGCCGCCCAAGCCGCGCTGCTACGAGCTGATGGTTCAGAATGCGTGCCGCAAGCTGAACATTCCCTGCGTTTCCTCCCGGCTTTCGATCCTCACGCGCTCGATCAATGGCCGCGCGGCATGCCACTACTGCGGGCAGTGTGGCCGCAGTTGCGCGACCTCGTCCAATTTCTCATCGCCCACCGTGCTTATTCCGCCCGCAATGGCTACCGGCAACTTGAAGGTCATTTGCAACGCCATGGGCCGCGAAGTGCTCGTGGGCAAAGACGGGCTGGCTACTGGCGTCTCCTACATTGACAAAAAAACGCGGCAGGAAGTCCAGGTTCGCAGCAAGATCGTGGTGCTCGCGGCAAGCAGTTGCGAAACCGCCCGCATCCTGCTCAACTCCAGGAACACCCAGTTCCCGAGCGGCATTGCCAACTCGAATGGCCTGGTCGGGAAATACCTGATGGATACCGTGGGCGCGGATGGATCGGCCGGCTTCTTCCCCATCATGGGAACGCTCCCTCCCCATAATGAAGACGGTGTGGGCGGGATGCATCTCTACATGCCCTGGTGGAACTACCAAAAACAATCGAAACATCAAATGCCTTTCGCGCGCGGTTTTCACATCGAGTTTGGAGGGGGTCATGGAATGCCGGGTGGAGGTTTCGGAGGCAGCCGGCTCCTCGGTCCGGGGTACGGCCAGGATCTCAAACAGCGCGCCCGGAAGCTCTACGGCGCATTTGTGGGCTTCTCCTGCCGTGGTGAGATGATCCCCAATGAAGACAGTTATTGTGAGATTGACGATCACGTGGTTGACGAGTGGGGCATTCCAACGCTGAAGTTCCATTTCAAGTGGAGCGAAGACGAAATCCAGATGGCGAAGTACGCACGCGAAGCTTTTGACGAAATTATCAAAACGGCGGGCGGCGAGCCCCTGGGCAAGTGGAGCGCCGAAGACAATTGGGGCATTTCCGCGGGCGGCGAGATCATCCATGAAGTGGGCGCTTGCCGTATGGGATCGGACCCCAAAACGTCGGCGCTTAATTCGCACTGCCAGGCGTGGGATTGCAAGAACCTGTTCGTGACCGACGGCGCGCCGTTTGTGAGTAATGCGGACAAAAATCCCACGCTCAGCATTCTTGCTCTGGCTTGGCGCACTTCGGAATACGCCGCTGACCAGGTGAAGAAACGCAATGTGTAGGGGCGAAGCGGCAAAAAGGGCTGGTCTGAGACTGGAGGCACGATGAGCGACAAAAATAATGAAAAACCTATGGGATCGCTGAACAGGAGGGATTGGCTGAAGGTGATCTCCCTGGCTCCTGCCGTGGCGGTGGCGCCCGGTCTTGCTGCGCGAGCTTTGGCCGCCCCCCTTTCGGGAGACGCGCCCGAGACGCCCGGCGCCCCTTATCAGCCAAAGGCGCTGAACCCCCATCAGTGGAAAACGCTATCCATTCTTTGCGGCCTTATCATCCCGGCAGACGACCGCTCGGGCAGCGCCACCCAGGCGGGCGTGCCGGAATTCATCGACGATTTCGTTAATCTCAGAGGCGAAAAAGTCCAGACGATGCTATCCGGCGGCTTAGCGTGGCTGGACTGGCGGTGTAACCAGGACTATGCCAATGATTTCGCCAACTGTACCGCAGCGCAGCAGACGGCGATGCTCGACCGCATTGCTGATCGGGAGAAGGCTAAGCCCGAAGACGCCTTCGGAGCGGCTTTCTTCATGGAACTGCGTGGCTTGATTATGGAAGGCTTCTACACCAGTAAGCTGGGCATCCAGGACTTACAGTATATGGGCAATCAGATGGTTGCCGATTGGGAAGGCTGTCCCGAGAATGTGACCTCGCGCCTGGGTGTAAATTATTCGCACTGGGAGCACTGGAAGAGTTAACGCTAACGCACGTTCAAGCCGAAATGGCCGAAATGGCCGAGATGAATGATCCAAAGCGGGGGAGGTGGAGGTGAGGAGTGAAAAAGCGTCCCATTTATCTCGTTTGTCTCAAAAGTTTCAGAATGGTCTGATATGTTGATCGAGGGCCTTGTAGCGCAGAGTTTTGCGGTTAAAACTCTGCGGCTTTTGATTCGGACCGCTGAAAAAACCGCAGAGTTACAAAACAACTCTGGGCTACAAAGCGGATGCCCCGAAGATTAGAAAATGGCTGGAGGAGAGGGTTCTAATGGCGGAGCTGAAGTACCGCCCCCCTGTGATTGAGCGCACAAAATTCGCGGAACGAAGCCTAGCGAGTCT
>JBOGJY010000150.1:0-3442 GCA_050745325.1 Terriglobia bacterium | reverse complement strand
ACACTTCCGGCGCGTATGCGTTTTCTGGCGTGCCGCCCGGCCAGTACCGCGTGATTATCGTGCTGGTTGGCTTCCGCCCCTCCATTTTAGGCCCCGTGCAGGTCGCAACCGGCAAACCTTCCCAACTCAATGCCACCCTCGCTTTGGCGATGCCTGGAGAGCCTTCCCCCTTTGGCGGCCTACGCGGTGGCGGCGGGCAAATGGCCGGGCGGCCAAGCCAAGGGGGCCAAGGAGGGCAGCCGGGCCAATACCGCGCTCAGGGGCGCGGCAATGCCAGCGGGCAAGCGCAAGCTAATTCCGGCGGCGCCGGCGCGGGTCAAGCTGGTCAGGCCCGTCAGGGCAATCAAGCCAATCAGGCGGGCGCGGACAGCCTCAGCGCTATCGTGGGGCAAGCAACTGGAGGCGGGAACGGCGCGGGCTTGCGCTTTTCCGGGAACGGCGCGTCCAATGGGGCTGGATCGCAAGAGAGTGAACAACCAGAAGCCGCAGGTGGGGAAGAGACGGGTGGCGCCGCCGCGGGAGCTGGCAACTCTTTCCTGCTTACGGGCCAGACCGTGGATGCGACGGCGCCCGCCATGCAGCGCGGCGGGGGGCGGCGCGTTTTCATCATGGGAGGAGGCGGCCCGGGCGGCGGCCCGGAAGGCACACCCTTTGGCGGCGGAGGCGGTCGCGGGGAACGTGGCGGAGGAGTCTTCTTTTTCGGCGGCTTCAGGAATCCCCGCGCCAATCGCATCCGCGGTAACATAAATGACACGTACACGAATTCTGCTCTCGACGCTGCCCCTTTTACCCCCAACACGCCGCCCCAGCAAAAAGCGGCGTTCTATAATGAGCGGATTGGCATCAGTTTTGGCGGGCCTCTCACCATCCCGAAGATTTATAACGGGGGCAATAAAACCAGCTTTTTCGTCGCCTACAACACCTCGCGCTCCACCGAGCCGAACAACCTTCTAGGCTCGGTCCCCACCGCGGCTGAGCGCAGCGGCGACTTTTCACAGACCGTCATTCCTTCCGGTCCATTTGCCGGCACGGTACCCAGCATCTTTGAGCCGTCAGCAACGTTGGGCGCGCGGACGCCGTTCCCCAATAATCAAATTCCAACTGGCATGATCAATTCCGCCGCCACGGGGCTGCTGAAGTATATTCCCCTTCCCAATCTGCCCGGAGAAACGCAGAATTTTCACACGCAGCTCTCGCTGCCCAATGACAATCAATTCGTCATGGGCCGCGTGGGCCAGCAGTTCTCGGCTAAGGACAACCTGGCCGTCTTTTACTTCTACGGTTCCGCTCACAGTACCGGCGTTGATATTTTCCCTGGCATCACTTCCACAACTACGAGCCGCAACCAGGACCTGAGCGTGACGGAAACCCACAATTTCGGCCCGCATCTGGTCAATATGGTCTCAGCCAGTTTCAACCGCACTCGCGGCTTCACCACCAATCCTTTCGCTTTCAACCAGAACATCGCGGGTGAGCTGGGCATCCTGGGCATTTCCGCCAGCCCGATGGATTGGGGCCTGCCCTCTATTGGCTTTACCAATTTCACCAGCCTTGGCGATTCCACGCCGTCTCTCTCCCGCGATCAAACGCTCCGCTTCTCGGACTCGGTGTTATATAACGTGGGCAAGCACAACTTCGAAATCGGCGGCGACATTTCAAAAATCCAGTTAAACAGCCTGACCAACCCGGACGCGGAAGGCTCATTCTCATTCACCGGGTACGGCACCAGCAACTTCACGCCGCAAGGCGCGCCCGTGGCAAACACAGGCTATGACTTTGCCGACTTCCTGCTGGCTGCGCCGCAAACCACGTCCGAGCGTTTCGGAATCCCGGCCAACTATCTGCGTTCTTCCCGCTATGACTTCTACGGTCAGGACGACTGGAGGACCACCGACCACTTTACGCTCAATCTCGGCGGACGCTGGGAATACGCCGCCCCTTTTACCGAGAAGTACGGCCATCTTTCCGATCTTGCCCTCGGCCAGGGCTTCTCCACCGTCGGCGTGGTGACGGGCCAGGAGCCGGGCAATCTTCCGTCTTCGCTCTTGCGCGGGCACGCGGACAACGTGACGCCCCGGATCGGAATTGCTTACCGGCCCTGGATTGCGCACAGCCTCGTGGCGCGCGCGGGTTACAGCGTGTACTACGATGAGAGCGTTTATCAGCGCCTGGTGGCGAACATGGTCAATCAGGCGCCCTTCGCCACCACAAGCACGCTCGTCACCAGCCCCACCCAGCCGCTTACGCTGCAAAACGGGTTTCCCGCCATCAACGCGGGCACCGCGCGCAACACGTTCGCCGTCGATCCGAACTTCCGCACGCCGTACGCGCAGAGTTGGAACCTGATGCTGGAGCAAGACCTCACCCAGAGCTACATCCTCTCAGTGGCCTATATCGGCACGCGCGGCACGCATCTGAACCTGCTCGAAGCGCCAAACGTCGCCGCCAGCGGTACGGGACAGAGCTTGATTCCTAACGCGCTGCCGTTCGAGTACGACACGTCCGGGGCCGCTTCTCTCTATAATGGCCTGCGCGTGAGCCTGCGGCATTTTTCGCGCAAAGACTTCTCTTTCTTTCTCAACTACACGTATTCAAAATCCGAGGACAATGCTTCGAGCGTGGGCGGCAGGGCCTCGTCAGGCAGCACGGGGGTGGTGCAGAACCCGTTCAACCTGCGCGCCGAGTGGGCGCTCTCCGGCTTCAACGCCACCCACAGCGTCCGCGCCTTCACCCGCTACCAGTTGCCTTTCGGCGACCGCAAGCATTTCCTAAACCGCGGAGGCGCTCTGGCCCACGTCTTAAGCAACTGGTCATTCAGCGATATCACCTCGTTCAGCTCCGGAGACCCCTTAACCGCTTTTGTGACGGGGAACCTGAGCAACAACGCCGGAAACCTTGCCCCCTTCGGCGGCTTGAGAGCGAACGCTTCGGGGCTTCCCGTCTCTCTCCCGGGATCTCAGCAAAATACTCTCGAATACTTCAATACGGCGGCCTTTGGGCTGCCCGCGGCTGGCCAGTACGGCAACGCTGGACGAAATACCATTCCGGGCCTGCCTTCGCTCAATTTCAGTGTGTCGCTGGACCGGCTGATCACTATTTCGCGTGAAAAGGGAATGACGGCCGATTTTCGCGTCGGCAGCAGCAATACGTTTAACATCGTCAATCTGAGCAGTCTGTCGACCACGGTGAATGGCAACAACTTTGGTCGTATAAGCGAAGCCGGCGCCATGCGCACCGTTACCTTCTCGTTGCGATTCAGGTTCTAATGCGCGGTTTGGAGTGCGGCGGCTTACCGCCGCTGTTTTCGTAGCGCAGAGTTTTGTATTTAAAACTCTGCGGCATTTTTGCCCAAACTATCGAAAAACCGCAGGGCTAAAAAGGAGTCCTGCGCTACAAAACGGCAAGACCTCGCAAGCGGGGTGCTGTAGCGGCGGCCAGAGGC
>JBOGJY010000149.1:0-4572 GCA_050745325.1 Terriglobia bacterium | reverse complement strand
GCCTCTGGCCGCCGGATTTTAAATAGTTAAAGACCGGCGGCCAGAGGCCGCCGCTACAACCGCTGTTGTCACACAGACTCTTTAGGCCAGCCTCTCGCGGTACGCTCTCTCCTGCATAGACGGCGGGTCCAGGGCGCGGCAAGCAGCGCCCCTACAAAAGGTTTCCCCTCTCCCCGGAATCCGGAGAGAGGGTGGACCGCGTAGCGGGACGGGTGAGGGGGGGCGCGGATCGCAGTCTGACGCAAAGCGTCGCGAGTTTTTCAGCAACCGTTGGACCACGGATCATGCAACTTGTTACCACAGTCAACGGCATGAAGGCGTTCTCGCGCCAGGCTCATGTGGACGGGAAAACGGTGGGGCTGGTTCCCACGATGGGCGCCTTGCACGAGGGCCATCTCAGCCTGATCCGGCGCTCGAAAAGCCAGTGCGATGCGACCGTGGTCTCTATTTTCGTCAACCCCGCCCAGTTTGGTCCGGATGAAGATTTTTCCCGTTACCCCCGCGATCTGAAGAAAGACGTCGACCTGCTCGATCCCTATAACATTGACGCTGTATTTGCCCCCGAGGGCGCGGAAATGTACCCGGAAGGGTTTGACACGGCGGTCGAAATAGGCCAGGCAGCTAGCCAGCTCGAAGGGTCGCTGCGGCCGGGGCACTTCCGCGGTGTGGCCACGGTGGTGCTGAAGCTCTTCAACATTGCGGACCCGGACCTGGCGTTCTTCGGTCAAAAAGATTTGCAGCAAACCGTCGTGATCCGTCAGATGGTCAAGGACCTGAATCTGCGGGTGCGCCTGGTCCTCTGCCCTATCGTCCGCGACGCGGACGGAGTAGCCGTCAGCTCGCGCAACGCCTACCTGAGCGCGGAAGAGCGCATGGCCGCGAGGCTTCTCCGCCGCAGCCTGGAGCGCGCGCGCGAGTTGGTCTGGAGCGGCGAAGCGGACGCCGCCCATATCACGGGCGAAATGCAGGGCCTTCTCGAGTCCGATCCCCGGATCACGGTTGAGTATATTGCCCTAGTGGACCCCGCCTCGCTCCGGCCGGCGGACCACGTTGTGTCGGGATGCGCGGTCCTGATTGCGGCGCGGCTAGGCTCCATCCGATTGATCGACAATGCCATTCTGGGACCGCCCGAGGCGGGGGAGGAACAGTTGCTTCAAGGGGCGCAAAATGGAGTGCCCGTAACCACCGGCCCCATTCACGCCCCAGGTCTTGAGGCTGATAACTTGAAGAGGCAAATCGAAAGCTGCCGGGACTGCGCGGCGATTTCTTCGATTGTGCTGCCGCCGCGCGAGTTTCTGGCGAAGTATTTGAAGAGCGAGTATCCCGATCTCGCCACCGTCCGCGTGCTGGTGATCGGCCGGGACGCGCCGTGGAACGGCGAGCATTATCTTTACCGCAATCCCGGCGTGAGAGACCACTTCATCGAGCGCCTCTTTGAATTGGTAGGGGCCAGCGGTTATCCGGAATTTAAAGCGCATTTCGCTATGACCGACGCCCTGCGCTGCCACTCGATTGTGACGCCGCTGCCGGAACGGGCGCTCTCGAATTGCGCGCGCCATCTGCCGGGAGAATTGCGCCTCTTTCCCAACTTGCGCGCGCTCGTGGTGATGGGCGAGGACGCTTACCTGCAGATCCAGCGTTCGATTCTCGGGCGCAGGCGGGGCGAGTTTGCGCCCCTCGATCAGCTTCTGGCTGAGAAGGGATGGGCTTCTGAGGAAGTAAGCCTGGAGACAGCCGCGGGCCGCCCGGTGCTGATCGTCTATTGTTATCACCCGGCCGGCGGCTACCGGACTACGTCTCCAATCGCGCACGCTCTGCCCTGAGCGGCTCGAAACCGCTCGCAGCCGTTCTATGGCGCGTCTGGCGGGGGACTCAGCGCCCAGCGGTTCTTGCGCAGAAATTCTTCGACCATCCCGATGTCGCGGGCGTCACACGCAACCAAACGGCAGAAAGCGTCCGAGGAGCCGATATCCTGCTGCTCCTTCGATGCGGCAACAAAGGCCTGGCGCGCTTCTCCGCGCCTCCCCTCCTGCCAAAAGTCCAGCGCCTGGAGGGCGAGCGCCTGGGCCGATCGCGGATCGCTTGCAAGCGCCAGCGCGCACTCTTCCAGCGAGGCGTCATAACTGCGCTGTTTCCAGGCAACGAGCGCCATCACGGCGTGTCCCTCCGGCGCCTGCGCGTGGCGGCTGAAAATGACCTCAGCCTGCGCGGCCGCTCCGGCCAAATCGCCGCGCCTGACGAGACCCAGCGCCAGTTGCTCTCGCGCCTCCGGAAAATCAGGGTGAATATCGACGGCCTTTTGAAATAGCGCCATCGATGCTTGCGCGTTCCCGGCGCCCGCCAGGGTTTTTCCTAACCGGTAGGCGCTTTCCCAATCGCTCGGGTCGAGCGCAAGCGCCCGCTCGAAGACGGCGCGCGCCTCCGCCGTCTGGTGGGTCTGTTCGAGAATTTGTCCAAGAACGGCGTACGCTTCGGTGAGACCGGGCGACGCCTGGATGGCGCTTCGGAGCGCCTTCACGGCGTCAGGGTAATCCCGTTGCTGAGCTCGAAGCTCTCCAATCGCGATGTAACTCTCGGCGTCATGCGGATTCAGTTGGAGTGCTTTCTCGTACTCCATCACCGCCTGAGCTTCATTGTCTTGCGCGGCCGCGGCCCGGCCCAGGATCACAAACGGAGCGGCATTCTTTGGATCAAGCCCGGCAGCCTCGTCTGCCTGAGAGGCGGCGTCCTTCGGCTGGTTGGCCTCAAGATAGAGTTCGGCAAGATCAAGGTGAACCTGAGTATCCTTCGGCTTGAGGGAAAGAGCCTTCAGCATCTCGGTGATGGCCAAGCTCCGGTATGAACCTTCGACAACGTTATGATTCTGAGTTTGGGAATCAGATGATCGGGCCTGGTCCGCCATGCTCCATGCAGCCCTCGCCAAGTCGAGATCGAGAGCGGCGCTCGCGGTATCGAGCTGGGCAGCCTCGGTCAACTCGCGCAAGGCGTCATTGCCCTTGCCTTCGCGCCACAGCGCGAGACCGAGACCGTGGTGAGCCTCGGCGAGTTTTGGCTGGCTGGCGATCGCAGCGCGAAATGACGCTTCGGCGCCGACAAAGTTCTTCTGGGCGAGCTGCCCGTAACCCTGTTGGACATCGCCGAGCGGCCGGTTCGTGGTTTCCGAAGCTGGCGTTCGTGAGGGCGCGGTGGAATCCTGTGCGGCCAGAAGAACGGGTAGAGATAAGATGAAAGCCATCATCAAGACCACCAATCTTCGAGAACCTCCGGGAACTAAACACGCGGGGAAGCGAAACTGAATGAATGGCTTTCTCACTGGGCCACCTGAATCTGCGCCGGATCGTGAATAATGATCTCAGCCTGATCGTGGTAGGTTGAGATAAAGCCGTGAAGCTCAACCTGGCGCCCCTCGAGGGTTTCGAGATTGCCAAACTTGGTGTGGTCTGAGGCAAAAATGACGGAAGTAAAAGGGCAACTCCTGTAATCCTGGCAGAAGTCGAGAAATGTGTTTCCGGCTTTTGAAGTGTACGCGCGCAGCACATAACCCCTAACGCATCCGTTCTCACCTACGCGCGAGGTGGCTTGACGAAAGTCGACGCACGGGCCGTTGTGGGCGGGCTGCGGCGCGAAGGGCGCGCGCGCTTTTGGGCGGCGGAATAACCGGATACCGATCAACAAAACGATCACGAGCGCGACCGCTGCAATGACGATTTTGCGCTTCGTTGCCATCGATGGGTTGCAGGTTTGGCTGCGCGGAGATTGCCTCTCCGGCCCACTTTAGAAATCACCGGCCCGCGCCCCGGTTTTCCAGAGGCTGAGATCCGGCTTCCCCGCTCTCACCCAGGCAGTATACCAAAGCGATCCCACGAAACTGGCGGCGTCTTCAATTTGCGCCTGGGCAAGGGGACCGGCTCGTTGCGCGAAAGCGGGAAGAAAATGCGGATCGCCGTACCCCCAGCGCGACCTCACCTTCTTGTCGGCGGCGAATATCGGCGAGCTTGCCTGATAGCTGTGGATGAACTCTGCAAAAATGCGCTCTCTCAAATTGGGCACGGAAGCGGCGGGCCGAACCTGAAGCTTCCAGCGGTCAGCGTAGAACCTTACCACGCCAGTCTCAAACCGCTGGTGAATTCCATTTTGGCCTGTGCGTTGCCCGTCAAAGTTCACGACCGTGTGGAGAGGCTGCGTGAGATCGGCGGCGTAGTGCGCGCTAAAAATGGCGTCACGATCAGCGTCATCCCAGCGGCGGGCGCGGAAATCCGAGGCAAGGCGCGCGGTGAATCGCTCGATTTGCCACATCGCATCGCCGTTCTCAATTTCAACCGGCGTGGGCGGCCTATCCGCCGCGACAAATTGGCGCTGGAAGGCGCGAAAGGGATACGGATCGTAGGCGTCAACATCAGCAAAGTGATGGCGCTCTTCGGCGCGATCACGCCCGGCAAGAGTGTCCGGGTCGCTCGCGTGCTCGACCAGGTAAAACTGGTGAGGCCGGAAGTATGAGCGCAACGGCTCTGGCAGCGCCTTGATGGCGGCAGCGTTAATCATCTCGTGCGCCTGGCGCCCCCACGCTCCCGC
>JBOGJY010000148.1:0-3837 GCA_050745325.1 Terriglobia bacterium | reverse complement strand
GCCTCTGGCCGCCGGTCCTTAAATAGTAAAAACCGGCGGCCAGAGGCCGCCGCTACAGAATCAAACGCCGCTGAATTATGGCGTCACATATAGAAACATTTTACCCTTGGCGACGTAAAGTCGCCGCTACCAGGAGGATTTATGGCTTGCTTCGCATCATGGCTCATGTTGATTGTAAGCGCGGGATTCATGCTTCCGGCGATGGCCGCCGCCCCGCCAAGTACCGCGAGCAGCCGTGGCACGCTGCTGATCGTAAACAAAGGCGATCATACGCTCGGCATCGTAGACCCTGTGGCCGGAAAACAACTGGCGACGGTCACGCTCAGTGGTTTTACCGGGCATGAAGTGGCCGCTTCACCCGATGGGAAACTTGCCTATGTGCCCATTTACGGAAACTCGGGCGTGGGATCGCCGGGTACAAACGGAGACTCGGTCGATGTCATCGACATTGCCTCGCGCAAGATCGTACACATTATCAAGATGCCGAGCGCGGTGCGTCCGCATTGTGCGATCTACGCGCCCGACGGAATGCTTTACGTTTCCTCCGAGCTGAGCAAATCGGTTGATATCATCAATCCCAAGACCAATGAAGTGGTGGGATCGATTCCAACCGAGCAGAAGGAATCGCACATGATCGCTCTCACCACCGACGGCAAGAAAGGTTACACAGCCAACGTGGGCGCGGGCACAGTGACGGCGCTCGATATTGCAGGACGCCGCGCCATCGCCGTGATTCCTGTCGCCAAAACAGTGCAGCGAATCTCGGTTTCGGAAAATAATCGCTGGGCGTTTACCACCGATCAGCACCAGCCACGTCTGGCTGTGATCGACACGCGAACCAACAAAGTGAGCCAGTGGATTCCGTTGCCAGGGATCGGCTTCGGCTCGCGCGCCACTCTTGACGGCCAGTGGGAGCTTGTGACGATACCCGGTAAAAACCTGATCGCCGTGGTCGATCTTCATTCAATGAAAGTAGCCCGCACCGTCAAAGTGCCCGCCGCTCCGCAGGAAATCCTGCTGAACCCGGCAGGCAAGATGGCCTATGTTTCCTGCGACCGCAGCCGCCAAATTGCCGTATTGAATCTGGAAAACTGGAAGGTTGAAAAGCTGATCAGCGCGGGACGTAATGACGACGGGATGGCTTGGGCGCCCGCTCAAGAGTAAGCGCCAGTATTGGCAAGTTTGATCCTGTATTCGGCTTTACGCCGGCCCGGCGGCATTTACCGGCAAGATGCCGGCGCTACACCGCGCCCGCGTTGTGGGCGGCGCGGGCGAGTTTCACAAGATCTCCACCTGGCAGTTCTTTACCGCAGATTTAAATTTCTGCGCGTCGGCCAGCGTCCCCGCAACAACGCCATAGTGCATCGGCGCCGCAATCTTAGGGTTGATATCCTCCGCAGCCTGCGCGGCCTCCTCTGCGGTCATCACGTAGGTTCCAGAGACTGGCAGCAGCGCAATGTCGCACCGGAAACGAGTCATTTCCGGAATGCGGTCCGTATCGCCCGCGTAATAAATCGTGGTCCCATCCATTTTGAAAATAAAACCGGCGCCAAGCCCGCCTTTAGGATGGAATGGCTGGCCGGGACTTTTAAACTTATTCACGTTGTATGCAGGCACGGCCTCGATCTCGATCCCTTCAACCACAGTTTTCTGCCCCGGCTCAAGATACTCAACGTGGTAATCCTTGAAATCCTTGAGGCGGTCTTTGCAGCGCGGGCTGGCAACGAGATGCGCTTTTGCGGCGCCCACTTTTTTCAAGTCGTCAGGACTGAAGTGGTCGTCGTGCTCGTGTGATAAAAGAATCACATCGGCGGTGTCAGCCTTGGTAATTTTGAACGGGTCGGTATAGAGAATTTTAGTCCCGGCAATGCGGAAGGTGTCATGCGCGATCAACTGGAATTCCAGATTCAGTAACTTCACGTCTTGTCCTCCACCGCAAAAAGTCGCGCGTTCTTCAGCGCCTTCAAGCAAGCAGAACACGCTCCCTCTAATCCTAACACTTTTGCCGAAACGCGCCGCCTGAACCGTCGTGCGGGTAATGGGCCAGTTTGCGGTGTAGCGGCGGGTTTACCCCGCCATATGGTGGCGGCATGAAGCCGCCTCTACGTCAAACTGACCCGCTACCGTTGTGCGGGACGGGCGTGAGTTGGCATTCTTCCCCAAAGAGAGGGACAATCAGGGAAAGGGGTCGAGGGAACCAACACCGCAGAGGCTCTAACGTCTTAAAAGGATCAGATCATGGGCTTAGCAAACCGGACTCTGGCGTCTCGAGAGGATACGTCTTCCCCGGACCCGATGGAATTACCAGCCCTCCCGCCCGCACGGCCTACATCGCCAATATGGGAAGACGACGCCACCGCATGGAATAGAGTGCGCGCGATCGCGTTGCACCGCCTCGACCAGATGATGGGCTTTGAGCCTAAGGTCTTGCGAGGAGACAAGCCGCAAGCCATCCATGATTTTCGCGTGGCCAGCCGCCGCTTCGAGCAGGCGCTCGATCTGTTGTGTCCGCCGGAGCCGCCGCATGAGCTGCTCCGGCTCCGGCGCCGGATTGCGCGCAGCCGCAAAGCCGTTTCTGCCGTCCGCAACTACGACGTGTTTATCCACCTGGCTGACAAAACACTGGCCAGGAAGCGGCCGCAGCGGCGAGAGACTTGGGAAGGCGTCAGAGATCGTTTAGTTAAGCGCCGGGCCAAGGCGCACGCGCGCGCTGCCGCAGAGATTGGAAAGTGGAACTTGAGCCAGGTTTATTTGCGTCTGCGCGCGGCAATCGGGCCAGACGTGGCGCCAGACGGCAACGCCCGCGGCGCCAGCGATGATTCGTTCAGTCTAGGTCAAGGCAGCTTCCGGCAAAAGCTGGCGCAGGAGACCGGGCGCGTTTGGAATATTTTTGAAAGCGCCAACCACCAGGCGAGCGGCGCTGCTGATCCGGCTACTATTCATTCCCTGCGGCTCGCCGCCAAGAGGCTTCGATACCTGGTAGAAATTATTCACGAATTCGAAACGTCCCTTAGCGGCCTTAGCGGGAAGCCGCTTCAGGTCTTGCGAAGCCTTCAAGACCGGCTCGGCGAGTGGCACGACCTCGAAGTCGAGGAGCGTATTCTGGTGAAAATGGCGGGACGCCCAGGCTTCATCCGCAATCATCTGCCACTCGCGAACGGCATTCTCCGGCTCATCACGCAAAACCGCAAGTCTATCTGCCGGTTACTGGTTGGCCCTTCGTTAGTTCTCGACTCCGCCACGAACGAGCAGCTTAAAACTTGCCTTTCGTCCGTTTCCGGCTTGGCGGACCCCAGCTAAAGAAAACCGCTAACATAGCGCCGTACCTCAGCCATCCGCTGCCGCCCTGTGAAGGACGAAGCGGGCGGCGCTACAGCACTCAGGCCGTTCAGGCTGCGCTTATTTGATGGGCCAGGTGGGTGGCGGCCGGCGCGTGAAGCGGCGCGCCCTCCTTCGCCCACATCGCAAGCAGGAGGACTTTCCCAGTAGGAGAAATGTGGATATAGAAGACCTGGCAACCGTCTTCGACATCGTAAAAATTCTTGCGCTGAAGATCGGGAGACGCAAGAACGCCGCGCAAGAGAAGCTCGCGCAATCTGCGCGCCGCCTCAGCCGGATAATTTCGCAGGTCTTCGATTTGCAGAGGCTCATTAAGTTTTAGCAGCATGGGTCCTCACTTTCCTTCTATTGCCTGTCATAAGTCTTATACGTTTCATACCCCCAGGAAGTTTCCAGAATTTTACGCCATAGTAAAGTTTTCCTCGATCTGCATCACCGCGCTTGTAGCGGCGGCCTCTGGCCGCCGGTCTTTACTATTAAAACCCGGCGGCCAGAGGC
>JBOGJY010000147.1:0-2560 GCA_050745325.1 Terriglobia bacterium | reverse complement strand
GCCTCTGGCCGCCGGTCTTCACTTCTTAAAAACCGGCGGCCAGAAGCCGCCGCTACAGTTGCAGTTGTCACAAATTTGCCGGATCCAGCGTCACTGCGCGTCCCTAACACAGCGGAAACCCAACGTTCCGGCGCGATCAATGCTGGGCGCCATCAAGAGATACTTGCCGTGTTCATCGAGCCGGTAGGCGTTAGGAAAATACCAGCGGCTTCCCTGCGGCTGGTAGTAACTTCCTCCGCGTAGGATCGCGGACCGTGTGTGCGGGTCCTCAAACTCATCCGTCCACTGCCACACGTTGCCGGCCATATCCATCACGCCAAAAGGGCTTGCCCCCTGGGGATGGGCATTGACATCCGCCGGGCCGGTCAGCGCGCGGCCTTTGTCCGGGGGTGGAACGGCGGCGGGATTCCATTGGTTTCCCCAGGGATAGAGGCGGCCATCGGCGCCCTGCGCCGCATATTGCCATTCCCATTCGTGCGGAAGGCGCTCGCCTGCCCACCGCGCGTAGGTGCGGGCGTCTTCGAGCGAAACCCACGTCACCGGCCTATTCGCCCAACCTTCGGGATAGGAACCGTTCTTCCAGTCGCGCAGAAAGTTGTGGTCATCCTTGGGATGGTAATGGGCCGCATCCAGGAATTTCTTAAACTCGGCGTTCGTCACCGGATACTTGCCGATATAAAAAGGTTTCACTTGAACCGGGTGCGCGTGCTCCCGGCGAGGCGAACTTTCCCAGGGATATTGCACGTCCAAGCCTGTCATATTGCCGCCCTCGATTTCCACGCCCGAAACGCGGAACGGAAAGCTGCCGCCTGGAATATAAACCATGCCGGGCGGCGCGCTCGCCGCTGGGGGTGTGGGTTCGATCGCCACCATATGTTGCGGCAGGACGCGCCATTCATTCGAATAGCTCGATAGCGGCTTTTGCGCGAGCTGGCGCATCTCGGTGAGCAGTTGTTGTTCATCCGAGGTTAAATTCCCGGCAGCCAGCACGGCGCCATACCCTTGCGCGCCCAGGCTGAAACTCAGACGGGCAGTCGAGCCGAGGATGGTGGGCTTTAGCTCGGAGCCGCGCCAGAGGTCGTAGTAATGCAGGCCCGGCTTATAAGGCGCTTCGATCTCAGGCCCGGCGAGGGCGAACTCATTGCGGTTTACGATGGTCCAAAGCGTCTGGCCGTTACCAGGCCACTGGCTCGAGAAAACGCCGTAGCGAAGCGTCGGGTAAAACGGCTTCCAGTCCGGGCTTTCGAGCGTTTCCCAAAACGTTCTTTCAATTTTGCTGATTCGCCGCAGGGCTTCCGCGTCGCGCGGATCGAGCTGATTCCAGATGCCCCAGACGTTCTCCCAGCTTTCGTAGCCCGTTCCGTTGAAGAACGCGTATTGCAGGTCATTCACCCGGTCGCGCGCCCAGCGGTCGCAGACGTTCACCATGTAGCGGGATTCCAGCCACTTGTTCTTGCTAATCATAGGCTCAAACGGATACTTCCAGTAGCCCCAGCCCATGTTGTTCCAGGCGATAGCAGGATCGCTGTTCCCGCCGTCACCGCCTTCCGGCTCAAAGACAATGGGGTGGCCGGTCGCATCGGAAGCGGCGCGAAAAGCGAGTGGAACCGCCGCCATGGTATCGCCGTTGAATCCATCCGCTCCGACCGCCGCCATGAGATGCGCCAGGGTTTGCCAATCCGGCGCCCCCTCGGGTCGAGTGCCGAGGTCCCACGGGTTGTAAGGAAACAGCACGTGCACGCCGCGGCGATGAAACTCCGCAACCATGGCCCGAAGTCCGGCGATACCGCCCGGCATGTCGCGGATGAGATCAAACTGGTTCCTACTGTCGATTCCAATATTAGGATAAGTCGGCCAGATCAGCACCGAGTCGATTCCGCCGTAACGTTGGTTGAGATCATCGAGATACCGTCCGACGGTATATTTACCCGCCACGGGGTCATAAAAATAGCGGTCTTGCGCCATCATTTGCGGCTGGATGAAGGATTTCTGGGTCCACTTCAATTCAGGACGGTCATACTGGGCGCCGTTGTATCCAATGCGGATCAGGTGCTCCATTCTCCAGTGCCGGACATCGTCCAGCCAAGCTTTCCAGGCGTCAGCCGAAATAGGCTTTTCCCCGCCTTGCGCGCAACAAGGGCCATTTGCCCCGGTGATATTCGCCGGACCAGGGATTTGTTCGCCTTGAGGCTCGTACTTCGTGTCCTGGGCGCATAGCGGAACGGCTAGCAACATGGTGAAAACGGTCAAGAGCACAAACTTATAATTCCGCGCCATATCCCTCCTTGAGTGGGTTGCTGAAGAAGTCAAGCTTCTAATCCTCTAGCTGTAGCGGCGGCCTCTGGCCGCCGACCCCTCACCCGGCTCGCTCCGCTCGCCACCCTCTCCCCTATGGGGCGAGGGAAAGGAAATTCGATAACTTCCCTCTCCCTCAGAGTCTGTGTGATAACTCGGGAGAGTGAGGGCTTGACAGGTGGGCGATAATGCGGTTGAGGAGACCCGCGATGAACTTCTTGCCCTACGAACCGGATCAAGCTTGGCTTTTGCCGCCCAGCGTCAA
>JBOGJY010000146.1:0-8518 GCA_050745325.1 Terriglobia bacterium | reverse complement strand
ATCCTGAGCGCAGCGAAGGATCTGTTTGTAAATCAGTGGGAAAAGCAGATTCTTCGCTGCGCTCAGAATGACATTGTGAGGAATTCCAGTCCCCGCCTAAATGCTATGTTTGACCGAGAATTGGTATGAGAATTTATGTTGATCAGTTCTCCTGCAGCGCCGGTTCCCCTACCCGCATTTTCGGCGCGAATGACCGGGCCCCACATCTATATTGTGAAGAAAATGAAGAGAAGCCAATTAAATTAAATTTAAGTCTTAATTAAATCAAATCAAACCCAAGAGTTTTGCGGCTGCGAGGGCGCTCCACAGAAACAAATTCCTGGGAAGCTCTTGAAAAGTCCTTTATTTTTTACCACTTGATTACAGATTGCAATTTTTTTATACTAGTAGGCAATGACTTGGGCACTGGCCATCGTTGCACTCTTGGTGGTGGGCTATGTATGCCGCCGTATCCTGCGTTTAGATGGTCCCCCTCCCCGGCCCCGTGGGCTGATCCCGTTATCCGCGGAACTCGAAAAGATTTACCGGCCCGTTTCCTTGGAGCTAGAAACACAAATTGTGCTCTTGGGGATTTCCTTAAACGAGGCCTTGGGGGAACGCGACGCTGGCAACGAAGAAAATGCGTGGCGCTTGGTGCGGCTGGCGCTGTGCCAGTGGGAGCGGCTGGCGGACGTGGTTGCCATCCTCCTGAATTCCATTACCGATCATTTCCCTCAAGCGCGTTCTTTGGTTTCAGTCCGGGACCTTACTTCCAACCAATTCAAATCCCAGGCCATGATCGAGTTCATGCGGATGGGCGCGATGCTGCACGAAGTGATCTTCCGTTCCAAGCCGCGCTACCAGTTTCAGGTGCGAGTGATCCGGCGCGCCATCGATACGCTGACCTCGGAATTCTACGGCGCCATCCACGCTGCCGAGCAAGCGCCCGAAGCGTCCGGTGATATATGGGGCAATATCGACCCGTCCTTCCATGATTTTGACCTGGTGATTAAGGAAGCTCTGCTCGCTTTCCGCGCCTTCCTGCTTGCCTTGCCGGTATCGCTCCTGCCCGACATTTCAATGGAACTCTCTGGAGTGGTTACGCATAGTGTGCGTTCCAAATCGGTATCCACGTCCAATCGCGCCTGACGGCAAAAACCGCAAAACCGGTTGGCCGCTAATCTCATAGTTCCGCCTTGCCCGCTTCGGTAGCGAGCGGCGCTACGGGCAGTCCCAACCTTCCAGTTTGCATGAGGTCCCTCGGTGCAGCAATTCATCCGCAAAGCCATGGCGGCGTTTTTCGTTGCGGCTCTCTCGGCTTTTCTGTGCCAGGCATCTGAAGGGCAAGTTCTTCACGAAGTGGAGTTGCAAGGGCGCATTCGCACCACCCAGGGTCTCACGCTGCCGGGAGGTATCCGGGTGGAAGTGCAGACCGAAGCGGGAGTGGACGCTGCGCAACAATTTGCCACTCCGGAGGGAGAGTTTTCATTTCCCGGACTTCCAAAAGGCATTTACAGCGTCACCATTACCGCAAACGGATTCCAAACGTATCAAAAAAGCGTGGATCTCACCCTGACCGGTGATTCCTATTTTCTCGACGTCTACCTGACCCCTGAGAATCGGCAAACCCAGGGCCACATCAATCCATTATCACGGACCGACCGGCTGGCCCCGAGAAACGCCCGCAAGGAAGAATCGAAAGGTGAGCAGGCCCTCACGCAGCAGAAATTCGCCGCTGCCAGAACGCATTTCGAGAAAGCCGTCGGAATTTTCCCTTGCTACGCGCGCGCCCAAGCTCATCTGGCGAGTGTGCTGGCGCAAGACCATGAGCTTCCAGCGGCGGAAGCGGCGCTCCGAAAGGGCCTTCAATGCGACCCTGATTTTTTGGACTCTTATATCGAGTTGGGTGAAATTCTGAATGGTGAGAAGAAATATCCGCAAGCGAAGACGGTGCTTCAGGAAGGCGCGCGGCGCGCCCCGTCCGTATGGCAGTTTTATTATCAACTGGGGCTCGCCGACTTCGGCGTGGGCGGGGTCTCCGAGGCAGCGGCGGATTTTCTTAAGGTCAAGCAGTTTAACCCCTCGCCGCCAACGATTTTGTACGTAAGGCTGGCGGACGTTTATGTTAAAGAGGGCGCATATCCCGAAGCCTACAGCGCCCTCGGAGACTATCTGCGGGCTGATCCTAGTGGATCGTATGCCGCCAAAGTTAAGAATGTAATGCAGCGAATGGTGGCGGCAGGATTGATAAAACCGCAGCCAGCCCCAGTAGCGCCGCAGCCTAAGCCCTAGGTAAGCCCCGCTTCCTCAAGAGCAATTCCTCGTTGTACCTCATGAGCGGATTTAGTGGCTGAGTTTCAGGCGTAGCGCCGCCCTTTAGGGCGGCATGTGCCGGGCTGAAGCCCCGCGCTACACCCATTCCGGCCCGAAACTGAGACACTACCGATTTATGAGCCTTGTGGATTTATTTGCATTCCTCCATAAACGAACGTATTATCATACGTATATGGAGTAAATCTATGGCAACACTTCAACAGCCGCTTGCCGGTTTTGCATCAGAGATCGTTGCAGACCTTTCCCGCCGGGAGAATCAAGAGCGGCTCAGCCGCCCGGCAGTCGCGGCATTCTTCAAGCTCACAATGGCTTGGCAGTTGCGTGATGAAGCCGCGCGGCGGCTTTTGGGCGGCGTATCGAATGGCGCGTTTTATCAAATGAAGCGCGAGCACAAGAAGACTCTGGGCCAGGACAAGCTCACCCGGATCTCGCTGCTGCTTGGCATCTTCAAGGCGCTGAACATTCTCTACAGCCGTGAGCTAGCCGATGCTTGGGTCAACTTGCCCAACTCCAATCCCATGTTTGAAGGGGAAGCGCCTCTCGCTTACATGATCAAAGGGGGCGTGCCTGCGCTCGTGCGCGTGCGTCAATTGCTCGACGCGCGGCGAGGCGGCCAGTGACCCCTAGCGTTACAGCCCTTCGCCAGGACGATACCCACCGGCTCATTCCCGCCCGCTATGGGGATGAGAGTGTCTTGGGAAGGCTTGCCGAAGACGACCGTGACCTTCAGGAGTTATTCGAGCTCGAAGGCGCTACCAACGACCGCCTGCTCGGCGAAGCAAACCTGCTGCCTGGCATCAGCGTTCACGAATTGCTGTTTGGCGTCTCATACGCGCACATCGTGAATGCGGCGTTCACCCACGCTCATCCTACCGGCAGCCGCTTTAATGGGCCCGAGCGTGGGGCCTGGTATGCGGCGTTTGAACTCAAAACCGCCCGGGCCGAGAGCGCATTTCACAAGGCTCAAGAGCTTGCGGAGATCGGCTGGCGCAAACCGGAAACGTTCCTCCTTCAGGATTACCTGGCTGACTTTCGCGCCGAGTTCCACGACATTCGGGACGATGCCGCGTATGCGGCGTGCCTGGACATCGAAAGCTATGTGGCCTCACAGCGGCTCGCCAGGGAATTGCTTGCCTTGGGATCGGCGGGCATTGTCTACCCAAGCGTCCGGCGCCCGGAGGGCGATTGCATTGCGTGCTTCCGGCCTGCGCTCATCACCAACGTCCGGCAGGATCGAACCGTAACGATTACCTTCCGCGACGCCTATTCGCCGCCCTCCATCAGCTAATGAGCTTTACATATTATAGTGGCGCCCAAGGCAGTAGCCGTGGTCTGCGACCGCCGGTTTTTCGGCGCTCAGAGAGCGCCGCACCAGATAAAGTTGTCACTGTAATATGTAATCTCCAATAACACTTTTTCATCCATTGCGAAACGCTCAAGCTAGCCGGAGCGTTTCATCGGGCAGGAGCGTCCGTTGTTCCTGGCGGCCTCCTGGCCAGGTTAAAATCACACGGCTGGCAATGGGTTCAGTGCCGAGCAGGCTGAGCGGCTTTCCCGCCGCATCAGTGTTCACGCGTACGACTCCTTCGATAGTGAGTAGTTTTTTACCCGCCAAGGTCAGGTTGCAGGAAGGCGCCGTACCGCCGGTCTTCTGGATGGAAAGCTCCGCCGTTCCGTGCAATACAGGGAGCGAAAAACGCAACTGGTTGGCCCCCTCGGGAAGGCGGCAATTCCACTGGATGGTTTCTTCTTCGCGCCTGACCCCATAAAGGCGAGCCACGAAATCGGTGAGCAAAAGCATGGCGGGCGAATAGGCGGCGCCAGTCGAGAATGCGCCCGTCCAGGGGTTCACTTGCTGCTCGAAACCGGCGCTCGCGGTGAGGGCGTGAATCCAGCGGCGCATCAAAAAGGTGAGGTCGGCGTATTTGCCGTAATACTCCATCCAGCGGGGCGCACGCAGCGCAGTGAGCGCCTGGCTTGGGCCGCCCCAGCAATTTTCGGGCAAGGCATGATTGAACACCGGATCGTCAGCCGCGACGGAAGGAAAAGGATATGGCGTCCAAAACTCCTGAGGATTACGGATGTGGCGCCGGTAAATCTCGGCAAAGAGTTTTTGATCAACCGCGTGCTCGCCCAGTACAACGATCAGGGCCACGCTGCGGATGCGCACGAAGTGGTTATTGCGATCGCGGTCGTAAAAGCAGACGTCCTCGGGATCGAAGCACCATTTCATCATGGCTTGGCGGATGCTTGCCGCACGTTCTTCCCATCGTGAGGCTTCGCCACGTTTTCCCAAAAGCGTGGCCATGCGGGCGAGCGCAAGGCGGCCTCCATAAACGGTGGCGGAAAGGTCGGGAGCGAGATAGGGCAGCGCCCCAACCTTGGGACAGATGCGCGCATCATCGTTGGGGCATTTCCAGGGCAGACCTTTAAAGCGCGCGCTGTTGTCCTCGCCGGTGTCGTAGCCGCAAAATGCCTCGCATAGGCCCGTGCCGCGCGTATTGCGATAGCGCGCGAGCCAATCGTCCCAGGCGGAGCAGCCGCGGTACGCCGTCGCGAGGAACGCTTCATCCTGCAGGCGCTCGAACAATTCCAGAGCCGTCGCGGCGATGGGCACGACCATTTGAATTTGGCTGGTTTCGATGCGGTCAGTGCGGACGCAGCAAGGCAGATATCCATCGGCGCGCTGAAGGTCAAAGAAGACTTGATGGTTGCTGATAGCGATGCCGGGGTCGAACGGCGAAAACAGCAGCCCTTCATAAGGCCCCGATTCCAGCCACACTCCGGTATAAGTGGCCCCTTCCTTGAGCACGGGCCGCGGAAAGCGGAAGACTCGGCCTTGGTTCTGCGCGAGGCCCGCCAGCGCCGCGTCATACTTGGCCTGAAGCTTCGCATCGTCCGTATGGAAAATAGGGGCCGGCGGATTCGGGCCGCTGTCCGTGGTCCGACGGGGCCGCGGCGCGCCGGGTCGCGGAAGGAACGGCAACGCCGCGAGCGCCGCCGCCTTCCGCAACATTCGCCGGCGGCTTACCGGTTCCGCGCCGGGAGCACATCCCGATATGGCTGGTATGGCAGAAGGGTTCGGACGCCGTTGCTTGTTGTTCATATGCGCCACCGCTTTCGGTGGGATTAAAGTGCCTGTGCGACAACTGCAACTGTAGCAGCGGCCTCTGACCGCCGGCTTTCAAAGAGTAAAGACCGGCGGCCAGAGGCCGCCGCTACAGCACTGCCCGTGACTGTGGTCAGCGGGTCTTTACGACGCCCACGGAAAGCCGCAGAGTTTCAAAAGCAAAACTCTGATTCCATAATGGCGTCGGCTCCTTAGAGCCGGTAAGCTTGGGTTGTTCTGACCGAGGCTGCCGGGAAAGGAGCCGAACATGTTCATTATCGGATGTGATTTGCATTCGCGCTACCAGGTGATTGCAAGGTTGGACACCCAGACCGGCGAGATGGTGACGCGCCGGTTGGAGCACGAGAACGGAGAAGCGAAAGCATTCTACGCGAGTCTGCCGAAGCCGTCGTGGATTGGGATCGAAGCCACAGGCTACACGCAGTGGTTCGAGCGGATGTTGACGGAAATGGGCCACGAGTTGTGGGTCGGGGATCCGGCCGAGATTCGGGCTCGAGCCGTGCGGCGGCAGAAGACCGACACGCGGGACGCCGAGCACCTGCTGGATTTGCTGGTGACGAAGCGGTTCCCGCGCATCTGGATTCCGACGCCGCAGGAGCGCGACCTGCGGCAACTGCTGAAGCACCGGGACAAGCTGGTGCGGATGCAGACCTCGGTGAAGAACCAGCTGCACTTTCTGGCCATGAGCCAGGGGGTGTGCCGGAAGCGCAAGCTGTGGAGCGCGCGGGGCCGGGCCGAACTGGAAGGGCTGAGCCTGGGTCCGTGGGCGAGCCAGCGGCGCAAGGCGTTGGTGGAGTTGCTGGACGGTCTGGGGCCTCGAATCGAGGAACTGGATCGGGCCGTGAAGGCGGAGGCGGAACATCGGCCGGAGGCGATGGGGTTGATGGAGCAGAAGGGCGTGGGGCCGGTGACGGCGCTGGCCTTGGTGCTGACCCTCGGTCCGGTGGGCCGTTTCCCGACCAGCCGCCATCTGGTCAGTTATCTGGGCCTGAATCCGGGCGAGCATTCCAGCGGCGGTCACCAACGGCTGGGTCCCATCAGCAAGCAAGGCAACGAGATGTTGCGCTGGCTGCGGGTGGAAGCCGGCCAAAGCGCGGCGCAGTTTGATCCCGAGTTGCGGCGCGTGTATCAACGCTTGAAGTTCCGGCGGGGCGGGAACGTGGCCAAAGTGGCCGTGGCTCGTCGTTTGGCGGTGCGCCTGTATTGGAGGCTGCGCCAAGCGAAGCCCGCAACGCCGCCGGTTCGCACGCCCGGTCGCCCGGTGTAGCGCATGGTGGACGCAAGTCCATCGAAACTCTGATTGGGCGCTGGGCCTCCCTGCACGCGGCAGGGAGATTGAAGAAAGAATCATGGTGGGTGAAAACCTCACCGGATAGATGGCTGGTGGAATCAGTCCACCGCAGGATTCAACGAGGCGAGCCTTGGTCGGGACACGCACAAAGGATCCTTTTAAGGACGAAGCTTCGTTCGATGAACTCCGCTTCGTCCCAATTCAAGCGTGGGCGCGCCGTTCGCGGCGTCAAGGGTCTGCGATGAACGGTCCGGCAGAAAGCGCCGGACCGCCCTTGACCCCGCGCCCGGCACGCGGGAGTCGTGGTGTCGCTAAAATTCGCTTGACATCGCCGACGCCATTATAGATGCGCTACAATTATTAGAAACGTTGATTCTAAAGACTCGCTAGGCTTCGTTCCGTGATTTTTGTATTCTTCACCCGGTCTACTCACCGCTCTTTTCTAATCTTCTAATCTCTACTTGACCGCCTCACCCCGGAATTGCGAACCCAAGGGTTTGCGCCAGCCAGCGTAATCCTAAACGCCAATCTATCACAAGGCATTGAGAATTTTGAGACAAACGAGATAAATAGGACGATTTTTCGCCAACCGGCCCCTCTTGCCGGCAGGATGCGCTCACTGACCGGAAGGGATAGCGAATCCGAAACTTTTATAGATCGCCTGGGCCGCGCTCGTCCGAAGGAATTTCACCCATTCGGCCGCGGCTTCCGGGTGGGGAGCGTCGCGCAGCACTCCGGCGGCGTAGACTCCCGTGGTGTTATAACGATCAGGAATGACAACCCCCGAAATGGGGTTGCCCATACTTTGCTGAAAGCGCACCTCGGATTGCCAGGTGACTCCGGCGTCTGAAAGCCCATCAAGGATGCGCAGGGGCGTCTGGCGGTGATGGATTTGGGTGAGGAAAGTTTCTCCTTTTTGGCGCTTGGTGACCATTACCGTATGAACCAGGTTCTCCCCGCCAGCGCGCTCAAGCGACGCCTCGATGAGTTTCCCCACCCCCTCCCATTCAGGATTCGGCATGGAAAGCCGTACGCCCGGCCGGGCAAGGCCGTCAAGTGAGCGGATCGCTTTAGGATTGCCCTGACGCACCATAATCATCAAGTCGTTAGTGGCGTATCGCACCACGCCGGTCACAGCGCGCTGGGAGGCAAGCTGATTTAGTTTTTTTGTTCCGGCCTCGTAGACGTCAGGCTGGACGGTGAGCGTCAAGCTTCCAAGGGTCAGCGTTCCGCCGTGCTCAATCTGGCGCGATAAGATGCCGGGCGGCAGCGTCTCATAGTAGATATGGCCCCTCAATTCCGGATGAATGCGCTCGAACGCCTCGACCAGTTGCGGCAACACCATGAATTGGTTGCCACCTATAAAGAGCGTCAGTTTGGCGCCGGCGGGGTTGCCGTGCAGGTCGGGCACGTTATCCACGACTGGCACCTCGAAGATGTACCCCTGGCTCACCCAAGGGTCATGATCGTAGGACCAGGCCAGATGCCCTACTGGCTTCTGCTGCGCGCATCCCGGAAGCGCAACCGCTGCGAGCGCGAGCAGCGCCAGACCCAACATGCCAACACTCTTCCTCATGATGTTCGATTCTCCGCGCTGCCAAGCGAAAGTCCAAAAGCTGATACGAATTTGACGTCAACCATAGGATCGTTTAGTGGGATGCTGCGCTGATGTCATCCTGAGCGCAGCGAAGGATCTGCTTGTAAGGTGTGAGAAAAGCAGATTCTTCGCTACGCTCAGAATGACACCGTGAGGAACTCCAGCCCCCACTTAAATGCTATGTTTG